>JAJTCJ010000031.1 GCA_021323165.1 Bacteroidota bacterium
CAATTCTCTATTTCAACAAATCAACAATTGGTAATGAGCGCACAAGATACAGTTTTTTCTCAGAAAATAAGGAGGATTTTTGATCAAAAAGCCAACCCCGTTATAATGGGGATTCTGAATATAACTCCTGATTCTTTTCACGATGGAGGAAAATACACTCGGGAATCAGATTGGCTGAAGCGTGCGGATGAAATGCTGGAACAGGGAGCAGATATTATTGATATCGGAGGTTACTCGAGCCGTCCGGGTGCCATGCATATTTCTGAGGAAGAAGAAGCTGAAAGAGTTCTGAGAACCATCCGTTCTGTTAGACAAAGATTTCCTGAAGCATTAATTTCAGTAGACACCTTTCGTTCGGAAATTGCCCGTGAATCAGTTAACAGCGGAGCTAATATTGTAAATGATATTTCAGGCGGAACGCTTGATGATAAAATGTTTGAGACCATTGCTGAATTAAATGTTCCATATATCCTGATGCATATCAAAGGAACTCCTCAGGATATGCAGAAAGATCCTCAGTATGAATATGTGGTTAAAGAGGTCTTTGAATTTCTGAAAACACGTCTCGAAAAACTGCGGTCCTTAGGTGTCAACCAGGTTATTCTTGATCCGGGATTTGGCTTCGGTAAAACAGTGGATCACAATTTTGAGCTGATGCGCCATCTGGATAAATTTACCGAATTGGGCTGTCCTATCCTCGTGGGAATATCAAGAAAATCTATTGTGAATAAATTATTGAATATCAGTTCAAAAGACTCTGTTAACGGAACCTCTGTTTTAAATACGATCGCACTTCAGAACGGAGCAAGAATAATTAGGGTTCATGACGTGAAAGAAGCTCGTGAAGTGATAACTATTCTTAATAAAATGAAGAGTGCAGATCAATAGATCCTATTTTTTTACGATCTTTTTTATAGCTGTTCCTTTTTCCGTTTCTATTCTGAGTACATAATAACCTGCAGACAGATCTTCCACATTTATAAAAGACCCGAAACCTGCCTGATTGATTCTTCTGATCTCCCTGCCCTGAATATCAACCAAAGTCACGTCAAATTCATCAGTTGGATGAGCACTATTTACTATATGGAGATTGTTTTCTACCGGATTTGGAAAAACATTTATCTCATCATTCAATGTGATCATATCTTCTATTCCTAAAGAAAGATCTTCGGATACGGCTAAAGTCGACAACTTGACAATATCGCCTGAACTGGTATTACTAGAGTTGGTAATATTAAAAGCACCATAAAAGGTAAAATCACCGCTTCCTGCTACAGGAGCCGTCCAGTTAAACGTCCATGTCGCTGTTCCTGATGGAAAAGATGTTCCGGCTGTTTTATGTGTAATATATTTTCCCGTTCCTACAAGCTGAGTGGCTGTGCTATTAGTAACCACCAAGGTTCCTTTTTTTATACCGGCAATTGTTTGAGGAGAGATCTCAAAACCAAACTTCGTTTTTCCAACCTGTGTAATACTAGCTGTTACTGTATAGGTTTGACCGGGAATATAACCTGTGGCAGGTATGGTTGATGTTATAAGTCCTGCAACGGTAGTCGCTGTTCCTGCATGACATGCAGTACAGCTTGCGCCATCCGCGGGCGAACCGGTCCTGGATGCCGGTGCCGCGCTTGTATTGCTTTCTGCCTCTGAACTTAGAGCATTTGTTAATATTAATCCTGCTGTGACAGCAAATATGGAAACCAGGAATTTACTTGTACTTTTCATTCTGTGAAATATATTATAGGGCAAAATTACTGGTAATTTATAAAGAAACCATTCACAAATTACGTTATTACTGGTACTTTTCCCTGCTTTGCTTTCTGAACTCTTCGGGCGAAAAACCTGTATTGGACTTAAAAAAACGACTAAAATAAGAAGGATCGCTAAAGTTGAGATGATATCCAACTTCTTTAGTTGTGATCTCAGCATGTAATAACAAACGTTTTGCTTCCAGTACAATACGTTCCTGGATCAGTTCTCCTGCGGTTTTACCTGTAACCTTCTTAAGTGTTTCACTCAAATGATTTGAGGATAGATTTAATAGATCGGCATACTCATTTACTTTATGTAATTCAATAAACTTCTCTTCAAGCAAATTATTAAATCGTGATAAGATCTGACCTGCAACCGAATCGCTGCCCGCTTTTGATTTAGAACTTAACTGACTTCTACATTTCAAAAGGAGAAGTGTAATGAAAGTCCCTAGTATTTTATCTTTATACTGATCACTTCCTTTTTCCTCCTCTTCCATTTTTTTAACAATGCTGGCTATGTAAGAGAAAAGATCCGATTCAAGTGTTAAAACAGGATAGGAAATATTATTAAAAGCAGGAAAATCACTTAAAATAGAAATGTCAGTAGAGTTCATGAACATGAATCCTTTCGAAAATGCGATCACGTATCCTTTTGTATCAGGAGTTCTGCTTAAAGCATGAACCTGTCCCGGTGCAACAAAATGAATACTTCTTTCACCGATAGGATAAGCTTCGAAATCGATCATATGTTTGCCGGAGCCTTCCGTAAAAAAAAGCAACTCATAATAATCATGACGATGCGCATCACTGCTGGAATAATCGGAAGGTGCATTAAGTGGAAGGATCTTACAGGAAGTATTATCTGTTTCTTCTAACTGATGAACCGGGATCTGTTTAGTCATTACATGTCAAGTGTGAGTCCGTCAAAAGCGAGATGGATATTTTCCGGTAATTCCATTTCCACCTCGGCATGAAGACCGAGCTGATGACTTATATGTGTAAAATATGCTTTTTCAGGCTGAAGCTCCTGAACAAGTTTAATTGCCTGCTGCAGAGTAAAATGTGAAATATGCTCTTCTTTTCGGAGTGCATTTAAAACCAAAATTTTTGAACCCTTTATTTTTTCTTTCTCTTTCTCAGAGATAAAATTTGCATCAGTTATATAAGTAAAGTCGCCTACTCTGAATCCGAAAACAGGCAGTTTGTAATGCAGCACTTCGATGGGAATAAAATCAACTCCATGAATAGTTGTTTTTTCATTCTTAAGCAAATGAAGGTTGATCTCCGGGATCCCAGGATATTTAAAGTCGCTGAATATGTATGCAAATTCTCTTCGAATAGCTTCCTGAACCCTGTCAGAAGCATAAACATCCATTTTTTTTCTCAGGATAAAATTAAATGCCCTGATGTCATCAAAACCTGCTGTATGATCCTTGTGTTCATGAGTGAACAAAACTGCATCCATCTGCTTTACATTTGCGCGAAGCATCTGCTGTCTGAAGTCGGGACCGGTGTCTACAACAAAACATTTTCCCTTTTCTTCTATCAGGATAGAAGTTCTTAAGCGATTATCCTTTATGTTATCAGAAGTACAAACCGCGCAGGGACAGGCAATAATGGGAATGCCTTGAGAAGTGCCAGTACCTAAAAATGTGATCTTCACCTTAAATAACCGTTGTTGTGTTTGTAAATATAAAAGTCATTTATCTTAATTGCTAATAGTTTTCAAAAAATCATCCTCATTTAAATTATATTTAAATTAAACTTCTAACTTCGGCTTATGTTAAAACGATTTTGGAAATCATTGTCAGTCATAGGCATCATGCCTTCCTATGATGACAAGCTTTTCAAGCGTATTTCCCTTACAAATCAGTTTTGTTTCATTACGTTTTTCATTTGTCTGTTAAGCGGGATCAACAACTTTGTGCTGGGAGATCCTTTTTCAGCCATTGTAATAGAATTTGCTGCTTTTTTATGTCTTCTGATCTTTTGGTTCAATGCTTCGGGATATCACCGGCTTGCTACTTCTTTTTTACTTTTTTTCTGCTCCACTATTATCTTTTATTTCGATTCATACTCAGGACTTTATTCAGGTACATTTCTCTATTATTTTCCTTTGATACTGGCAGTGGCATTTCTTCATGATTTCAAAGAAAAGAAACTACTGGCATTCCATCTTGGTCTTCCCATGGCATATATGATGACCAATCTTATCACTCATTATGGGTTATTTCGGTCCCAGGTTTTAACAGATGACGATCGTTATGCTATGTTCTTCTTTAATCTCATGTTCAGTGCTGCCGCGATCGGCTTTTTCATGTATCTGACCATTTCAAATAATATAAGGGAGAGTAAAGTTTTTGAACAGCGGTTAAATGAAAGAAAAGCTACCGAACAGGCTATTAAACATGCTCTCTCCGAAAAAGACATTCTTCTTGCAGAAATTCATCACCGTGTTAAGAATAACCTGGCGATTATAGCGAGCTTATTTAATCTTCAGATCAGCACTGTAGAAAATGAAGACGCTAAGAATATCCTTCTCGAAAGTAAGAACAGGGTTAAATCCATGGCATTGATCCATGATCGTTTATATAAGAGCAAAAACATGAGTGATGTTGATTTTGCTCAATACACGAATGAACTGATCGATGAGATCCAATACTCCTATCCTACTCTTTCAACATCAGTAGTTGTAAATACACATATCAGTAATATCCGTTTAAATGTAAATACCGCGATCCCATGCGGACTTATTCTCAACGAATTGCTTACAAATTGTTATAAGTATGCATTTGTAGGAAGGACACACGGAATTATTGATATCGAGTTTACCTCCATAGGAAGGATGCTGAAATTTGTTGTAAAGGATAATGGTGTTGGTTTAAAGAAAGATTACAGGGAAAGCGAATCTCTTGGAATGGTGGTAATCCAATCGCTATCTGAACAGCTTGACGGAGATTTTAAATTCACTGTTGACAATGGAACTAAATTTGAATTGAAATTTGAGCAGGTACTTCCTTCTTAAAAAATATTGTCACACAAAGTATTAACGCATCAATTCAAATCAATTCCCTTAAGAAGAGTCGCTTCAGTATGAAAGAAGCTATTTGCCTGCCATTTCCTTCACTGCAAACAATTCCTTTAATTTGGATACAGTATAATCGATCTCCTCTTTAGTATTGTATTTACAGAAAGAAAATCGAACTGAAGGACGTGTAACATCCGAACCTATACCTCGAAGAACATGAGATCCCTGATTACTGCCGCTTGTACAGGCACTCCCGCCTGAAGCTGCAATTCCAGCGATATCCAGATTGAATAATAACATTTCAGCATGATCTGTCTTTGGAAAACGAACACTTAATACTGTATACAGACAATTCTCAAGACAAGACCCGTTAAATTCAACACCCGGAACGGCCTCTTTTAACTGCTCTACCATGTATTGCTTTAATCCCAAAATATGCTTTTGATGCTCCTCCATATCGCGGTTAGCGATCTCCAATGCTTTTGAGAGTCCGATTATTCCGTATAGATTTTCGGTGCCACCACGCATGTTTCGCTCCTGAGAACCACCATAGATCAAAGGATTGATCTTGATCTTTCCGTTTACATATAAAAATCCTACTCCTTTGGGACCATGAAACTTATGTGCAGCACAAGTAATAAAATGAACTTTGATCTGCTGCAGATCCATATGATAATGCCCCATTGTCTGAACAGTATCGGAGTGGAAAATCGCATCGTATTTCTCACAGATATCACCTACTTCTTTTAAAGGAAGTAAATTTCCGATCTCATTGTTAGCATGCATTAATGAAACAAAAGATCGTTCGTTTTCACTTAGTAATTGCTCAAGGTGTTTCAGATCAACATGTCCGTCAGGAGTTAAGTTTACCAGACTTAATTTTATTGCACCAACTTCTGCCAAAGCTTCTAATGTATGTAAAACAGCATGATGCTCAACACAGGTTGTGATTGCGTGCTTAATTCCCAGATCATGGATACTGCATCGGATAGCTTGGTTATCGGCTTCAGTTCCTCCGGAAGTAAAGAAGATCTCGGAAGGAGAAACATTTAGTGATTTCGCAACTGACTTTCTTGCTCCTTCAATAGCAGCACGAGTCTTACGTCCATAACCATGTGTTGATGATGGATTGCCGAAATGCTCTGTCATGTAAGGAAGCATTGTTTCCAACACTTCTTTGTCGAGTGCTGTAGTAGCTGCGTTGTCTAGATAGATCTTCATTTTATTATTCATTTAATATGATACAAATAACTAATATGTACGAATTTACGAATCTGTGTTTTAAAAGCAGAGAAGAGAATTTCAATAATTAGGATTCAATGCACATGAAATTGAATTCATTTTAACATCTCTACAAAGATTCATAAGCTTGTTTTTATTCGTTATCAGTATCAGACTGCTATTTGCTGTGTTTTAATCAATTCACGGATATCCGCCATTATCTTTTTAGCAAGATTATCTGCAGTTGTTTCACTTTCACTTTCGGAATAGATGCGTATGATCGGTTCCGTGTTCGATTTACGTAAATGCACCCACTCTTTATCAAATTCTATTTTAACGCCATCTACAAGGTTTGTAGGCTGTTTTTTATATTTCTGCTGAACCCCTTCAAGGATCTTATCCACATTTATCTCAGGAGTCAGTTCAATTTTATTCTTTGAGATATGATAATCAGGATATGTAGACCGAAGCATTGAGCATGTTTTACCATATTTGGCAAGATGAGACAGGAATATAGCGATCCCAACCAGGGCATCTCTACCGTAATGCAGTTCGGGCAGAATAATTCCTCCGTTTCCTTCCCCACCGATGATAGCTTTCGTTTCTTTCATCATTTTTACAACATTTACCTCGCCCACAGCGGACGCATTGTAAACGCCTCTATGTTTTTCGGTAACATCTCTCAGTGCTCGTGTAGAGGAAAGATTAGATACCGTATTTCCTCTTTTTCCTCCGGCTTTTTCTGCTGGAGTGCGGCTATTTAAAACATACTCTGCCACAGCAACAAGCGTGTATTCCTCACCGAACATTTCGCCATCTTCACAAACAAGGGCAAGCCTGTCAACATCCGGATCAACAACAATCCCTACATGAGCTTTTTCTTTTTTAACAACTTTGGCTATATCTCTTAAATTTTCAGGCAATGGTTCCGGATTGTGAGGAAACTCTCCGGTGGGATCACAGTATAATTTCACAACATTTTCCACTCCTAATGCTTCTAAAAGCTGAGGCAGAACAATACCTCCGGTTGAGTTAACACAATCGATAACTACTTTGAATTTAGCAGCTTTAATGGCAGGAACGTCAACGAGTTTCAGTGCAAGGATCTTATCTATATGTTTTTTGAAATATGTATCATCCTGGGTTATTTTTCCCAGTGAATTCACGTCTGCGTAAGCATATGATTCATTCTCCGCAATTGCCAATAGATCAGCTCCATCCTGTTCAGAAATGAACTCGCCTTTTTCGTTTAATAATTTAAGCGCATTCCATTGTTTAGGATTGTGGCTGGCGGTAAGTATGATCCCTCCGTTAGCCTGTTCCTCCGGAACGGCAATTTCTACAGTTGGTGTAGTAGATAAACCGATATCAACAATGTCTACACCCATACCCTGTAAGGTGCCTAAAACCAGGTTATTAACCATAGATCCGGAGATGCGGGCATCTCTTCCAATAACAACTTTTAGTTTTTTACCGGGTCCGTTTCTGGCGGAAAGCCATGCTGCATAAGCAGAAGTGAATTTTACTACATCAAGCGGACTTAATCCTTCTCCCGGTTTTCCTCCGATTGTACCCCTTATGCCTGATATTGATTTAATTAATGCCATGTTTTATTATTTCGCTTGGATTTTTTCAAAAATTTAAGGGTACAAAGATACATTTTTAAGGACTGATTTCCTCATAAAATAAACCCAAACAATTAAATTTTCTGTTCAAAATTATATGTAATTAATGCCTCATTTTTTATTACTTTCGCTATATTACTTTCGCTAAAATTTGAAAAAAAACAACAATTTATCAGAAGATTTGTTGTTTTGATGATAACTAAACATAGAGAGATGAGCGAAGAATTCGGAGAAAGCGAACAAAATGAACCTAAAGGCGCAAAACATATACTTCAGCTTGTAGATAGATACGAGGAAATGGTGCTGAACAATAAGCATTACTTTTTTGATTCCGAGCAATTTGAAGACATCATCGATTACTACATTGATAAGAATAATCCCAAAAAATCACTTCAGGTAATTGAGTTTGCCATTGGACAATATCCATTTTCCACTGTTTTCTTTCTGCGTAAAGCTCAAATACTTGCAGCTACCAATCAAAGTCAGAAAGCCCTGGAGATCTTATCATTCGTGGAAAGCATGGAGCCTTCCAATGCTGAATGAGATCTATCTCGCAATGGCATTTGAATTTGAGAACACTGCAAAATTCGATGATGCCATTTATTACCTTAAAAAGGCAATTGCCGAAAACCCGGAGAATGAAGCAGCACTTTACGAACTTGCTTTCTGCTATGAACTGAACGGACAATCAGAGGAAAGTGTTAAATACTACACTGATTTTACCGATAAGCATCCTTACACTGCCACAGCATGGTTTAATCTTGGTGTTGCGTATAATCGTCTTGGATTATTTGAAAAGGCCATAGATTCATATGATTTCGCGATTGCGATCCAGGATGATTTTGCTTCAGCATATTTTAATAAAGCAAATTCCCTTGCTAATCTCAACAAGCTGGATGAGGCCATCGAGGTTTACAAAGACACGCTTAAAGTTGAAGAACCCGATGCCATCACCTTTTATTATATTGGTGAATGTTATGAGAAAAAGGAAGATTATGATCATGCTCTGATCTATTATAACAAAGCCATCAAATTGAATTCTCAGCTTGCTGATGCCTGGCTGGGTATCGGTATTGTACTTGATGCCCAGGAAAAGACACACGAAGGCATGCACTATGTAAAAAAAGCCCTGGAGCTGGAAAAAGAAAATGCTGAATATTGGTATATCTATGGCGAATTGCAGCAAAAAATGCAGTTTTATGAAGATGCGGAAGAATCGTTTAAAAAAGTGATTGAACTGGATCCAACAAACGCTGAGATCTGGCTGGATTATTCTAATCTTCTTTTTGAACAGGAAAACAAAAACGGTTCTCTTGAAATTCTTGCAGAAGGGATCAAGCACCATCCGCAAAATGCTGCATTACAATATCGTATAGCTGCATGTTTAATGAGCATAGGCCAAAAACAGGAAGCTTTAAGCTTTTTGCAGGCAGCCCTTACTCTGGATTACGAAAAACATAATGAATTATTTGAGTATCTTCCCGACCTGAAAGAGAACTCTAGTATCACAGATCTAATTGAATCTTATAAAAAATAGTATGAATTTTAATTTACCGCATATTCCTGAACGTCCGGCTCAACCGCGTAAAAACGGTTTAACGATGATGATGGATAAAGGATTAAGCATCCGTCAGGCAGAAGATTTTATTTCTGCAAGCAGTGAATACACTGATATAATTAAGCTTGGTTTCGGAACCTCGTACCTGACCAAAAATCTTGAACAAAAGATCAAATTGTACAAAGAGGCCGGTATGAAGATCTATGTGGGCGGAACATTGTTCGAGGCGTTTATTGTCCGCAACATGTTTGATGATTACATGAAGCTTATCGATAAACTGAAACTGGATTGCGCTGAGGTGTCAGATGGTTCCATTGTAATGCATCATGATAAAAAATGTGAATACATACATAAACTTTCAAAGAATTTTACTGTTTTTTCTGAAGTTGGATCCAAAGAAGCCGGGTTGATCATTCATCCTGGAATGTGGGTAACTATGATGAACAAAGAGCTGCAGGCAGGTTCCTGGAAAGTGATTGCTGAAGCGCGTGAGAGCGGAAATGTCGGTATTTACCGCGCTAACGGAAATGCCCACACACTCTTAATAAATAAGATCCTCGCGAAAGTAAATAAAGACGATATTTTGTGGGAAGCCCCTCAAAAATCTCAGCAAGTTTGGTTCCTGAAGCTTCTCGGACAAAATGCCAATCTGGGCAATATTGCTCATGATGACGTTATTCCTTTAGAAACATTGAGATTAGGTTTACGAGGAGATACTTTCTTTACTTATTTACCTGCCGAATTAAAAAAGCAGGAAGGGTAATCAATTGGAGATTTGTTGAGTTGGAGAGTTGGAGAGTTGGAGAATTATTATCGGTAACTGATTTACAGTTAAAATATTTTTAGAAATTACTATTTATAATTTTTTACATAATGAAAGAAATTACAGTATCCGAGTTAAAAAAGATGAAAGATGAAAAAGCTGATTTCCAGCTGATAGATGTTCGTGAAGAACATGAATTGGAGATCTGTGAAATAGGCGGAGAACATATTCCGATGGGTGATGTAATGGATAATCTTGAAAAGATCTCTAAAGACAAACAGGTTATAATCCATTGCAGAAGCGGTGCGCGTTCAGGTGCTATATGTCAGGCTTTAGAAACGCAAGGATATAATAACGTATACAATCTTAAAGGAGGTATCATTGCCTGGGCAAATGAAATAGATACTTCTCTTACTAAATATTAAAGTTATCAGGAAATAGTTAAAAGGTTATTCAGACTGCTTTAGCCAATTTAATTAACTTATAACTCATAACTAATTAACCTCTCTTTATGTTAGAACTATTTAAACACATTCTTCACCTTGATTTCGAATGGCTTTTCGCCAATTACAATGATGCAGTATATGTCATTTTATTTCTTGTGATCTTTATTGAAACAGGATTGGTTATTATGCCCTTTCTTCCGGGTGATTCACTGTTGTTTACGGCCGGACTCTTCGCCCGTTTAGGTTTCCTGAATTTATCTTATTTGTTAATTCTTTTATTTATTGCTGCCGTTGTCGGGGACAATACAAATTATTGGGTTGGAAGAAAGATCGGTTTAAAAGCCCTTCAGTTAAAATTCAGGGGGAAGAATATTGTTAAACAGGAGTATCTGGAAAAAACTCATTCCTTCTATGAAAAGCATGGGCCAAAAACTATCATTATGGCTCGCTTTGTCCCGATAGTAAGAACTTTTGCTCCTTTTGTTGCCGGAGTTGCGGAGATGAATTATCGTAAATTTCTATCGTTTGATATTATAGGCGGAATCATTTGGATTGGCTCATTAACGCTTGCCGGATATTTTTTAGGTGAGATTCCATGGATCAGAAAGAACATCGAATTAGTTGCTCTTGGAATCATTTTCCTTTCTGTTTTACCTATCATTATTGAATTTTTGAAAGCCAAGAAGAATAAGATGACATCTTAATATTTCTAAACTGCCCCAGGAAGATTACATAAAAAGAGAGATCGATAAGCTCGGTAAAGTGCTTGCCAAAGCACTCGCGGATCTCCTTGGAATGAAATCAACAGGCAATCTTCAGGAAGGAATTCAGTCAGTGAATGATCTTCTGCAATCGGAACTTAAAACAGATATCAATACACTCAGAGATCTCGCTGATGATGAACTCCTCCCGTTTCTCGCCAATAAAAACCTCAGTAATAATCATTTAGAGCTTATTGCTGATCTGCTTTTTGAAAGTGCGGCAGAATATTCTGAGGAGAAACGCAAAAACTGCTATTCAAAGGCTTTGAGTCTTTATCAATTCGTTACGGATAACGATATCACCTATTCCATTAACAGGCATTTAAAGATCGAAATGATCACATCGCTGCTTAAATATTCCTGAATGAAACTTCTCACGTTTCTAAATATTTTATACCTTTGGGTATAATACCACTTAGTATAATACCATCTGGTATAAAAAATATTCATTATGAAAGATTCTCCTTTTATTTATGGCTCCACAGTAAGCCGGCATTCGTTTACAAACAGGGAAAAAGAAACTGAAAAGATCAAAAGCAATCTTCTCAATGGCATTAATACTATGCTTATCTCACCAAGACGATGGGGGAAATCGTCTTTGATTGAAAAAGTCATTCTTGACATCAACAGAAAAGATAAAAAGGTAAAAACCGTAGTGATCGATCTTTTTTCTGTAAGCAGTGAGCAGGAATTCCTGGAAATGTTTGCAAGAGAAGTGCTGAAGGCTTCATCAACCAAATGGCAGGAATGGATCAAAACAGGGAAAGATATTTTCAAACAGCTGATCCCTAAATTCAGTATGGGTTTTGAAGAAACCGATTTCAGTCTGAGCTTCGATTGGAAAGAGTTAAAAAAACACAGCCAGGAGGTACTTGATCTCCCTGAACTGATCTCAAAAAAGAAAGGTATTCGTTTTATCATTTGTCTGGACGAGTTTCAAAACCTCTCAAACTTCGACTCTTATCCTGAATTTGAAAAGAAAATGCGGGCATGCTGGCAGCGTCATCACTCTGTTACATATTGCATGTACGGCAGCAAGCGTCACATGATGACCGATATTTTTAATAATCCTGCAAAGCCATTTTACCGTTTCGGTGATATCATTCTTCTGCAAAAGATAGAAGCCGGCAAATGGATAAAGTTCATTTGTAAAAGCTTTACCTCATCAGGAAAACAGATCTCAGAAGAAGATGCTGCAAGAATTCCCAAGTTAATGAAGAACCATTCATGGTATGTTCAGCAGCTTTCTCATTACACCTGGAATCTTACTCAGAAAAAAGCTTCGGCACAGGAGATCACCACAGCTTTAAATGAATTAATAAGGGCGAATAGTCCGCTTTATCAGAAAGAAATAGAGAGTCTGAGCAACACTCAGATCAACCTGCTTAAAGCTGTGGCGAAAGGAGAAACAAGGTTTACAAGCACGGTTGTTATGCAGCAATATGCATTGGGAACACCTAATAATGTGAGTAAAAATAAAATTGTGCTGATCAACAATGATCTTATTCATGAAGTAAATGCAGAGTATGAGTTTCTTGATCCGGCCTTTGAATTATGGTTTAAAAAGCAGTTCTTTAATCAAAATTATGGTGTCTGATATGAAAAACAAATACGGGTTGATCGGCTACCCTCTCTCCCACTCTTTTTCAAAAAGTTATTTCAACGAGAAATTTGAAAAGGAAAATATTACTGATTGCGAGTATGAGTTATTCCCCATAAAAAAGATTGAGGAACTTAACTCTCTTATCCAAGCTCAACCTGCGCTTAAAGGCTTGAATGTTACCATTCCATACAAAGAAACAGTTATTCCTTTTCTTGACGAGCTTGATGAAACAGCCAAAGCAGTTGGCGCTGTTAATTGTATTAAAATAGAAAATCATGATTCACAAAAGGATTCCAAACTTTCGAAATCAAACTTCCCAAATCAGACTTTAAAAGGATACAATACGGATGTTTTCGGATTTCGCCAATCTATCAAACCTTTTCTTGAAACGCAGCATGAACGCGCTTTGATCCTTGGAACTGGAGGAGCATCAAAAGCTGTTCATCATGTGCTCAAGGAGATCGGGATCGATTGTTATTTCGTCACAAGGGATAAAACAACATCAGAAAATGAAAAGATATTTGAGTATAGTGAACTCAATGAATACATGATAGCAGCTTTCAAACTAATAGTTAATACAACTCCTTTGGGAATGTTTCCTGATGTGAATACATCACCTGAGATCCCATATCAATATATTACTTCTTCACATTTGCTTTATGATCTGATTTATAATCCGTCAGAAACAGAATTTCTAAAACAGGGAAAAGCGAAGGGAGCTTCAACAGTTAATGGATTATCAATGTTAAAACAACAGGCAGAAGAAGCCTGGAGGATCTGGAATAAAGAGACATAGAAAAATTAATTTTCTGTTTAAATTCCGTAATTTTGCAATCTTATGGAATTCAACTTAATATCAGATTTTCAGCCAACCGGTGATCAGCCAACAGCGATAAAACAGCTCGTTGAAGGGGTTAATCAGAATTTACCTGCTCAGACATTGCTTGGTGTAACCGGTTCAGGGAAAACATTTTCTATCGCGAATGTGATCCAGCAAACCAAGAAACCAACCCTGATATTAAGTCACAACAAGACCCTCGCAGCTCAGCTGTATGGAGAATTCAAGCAATTCTTCCCAAAGAATTCGGTAGAATATTTTGTCAGCTATTATGATTATTATCAACCTGAAGCTTTTATTCCCTCATCAAACACTTATATTGAAAAAGATCTTGCGATCAATGATGAGATCGAAAAATTACGCTTAAGCACCACTTCTGCCCTGCTCTCCGGAAGACGGGATGTGATTGTTGTTTCATCGGTTTCCTGTATTTATGGTATTGGCAACCCAAGCGACTTTAAAAGCAATGTCATTCATGTAAAAAAGGGTGATATTATTCCGCGCAATAAATTCCTTCACAAGCTTGTAGAAAGTCTTTATTCCAGGACAACAGCTGACTTTTTAAGGGGAAATTTCCGGGTTAAAGGTGATGTGGTTGATATTAATCTTGCTTACGCAGACCATTCATTAAGAATTACCTTCTTTGATGATGAAATCGAAGAAATTGAATATTTTGAAACAAGCACCGGCAACAAGATCGACAAGCTTGACGCTGTGAATATCTATCCTGCAAACATTTTTGTAACAAGTCCGGAAACAATGAAAGGGGCTATCTGGCAGATCCAGCAGGATATGGTTAAACAGGTGGATTATTTCAAAGAGCTTGGAAAACATCTTGAAGCAAAACGTCTGGAAGATCGTGTAACTTATGATCTTGAAATGATGCGCGAATTGGGATACTGCTCAGGGATCGAAAATTACTCCCGTTATTTTGACGGGCGTTTACCTGGTTCACGTCCTTTCTGCCTGCTGGATTATTTTCCTGATGATTTCTTGCTTGTCATCGATGAGAGTCATGTTACCATTCCCCAGATCCGCGCGATGTATGGCGGTGACCGCTCACGTAAGGAAAATCTTGTTGAATATGGATTCAGGCTTCCTGCAGCAATGGATAACCGTCCTTTGAAGTATGAAGAATTCGAAGCAATGATCAACCAGGTGATTTACGTAAGTGCGACTCCGGCAGAATATGAATTGGAAAGATCGGAAGGAATTGTTGCAGAACAATTGATCCGTCCGACAGGATTGCTTGATCCTATCATTGAAGTAAGGCCCAGCATTAATCAGATCGATGACCTTCTAGAAGAAGTGGATAAAGTGGCAAAACGTGATGAGCGTATTTTGGTTACCACACTTACAAAACGAATGGCGGAAGAGTTGAATAAGTACATGATGAATATAGGAATCCGCTGCCGTTACATTCATTCCGAGGTTGATACTCTTGAACGTGTTGAAATATTACGTGATCTCCGGATGGGAAAATTCGATGTTCTTATTGGAATCAATTTATTGCGTGAAGGATTGGATCTTCCGGAGGTTTCTTTGGTTGCAATACTTGATGCCGATAAAGAAGGTTTTTTACGTTCAGACAGAGCCTTGACACAGACTGCCGGACGGGCAGCAAGAAATATAAATGGAAGAGTGATCATGTATGCCGACAAGATCACAGACTCTATGAAGCGTACCATTGATGAAACCGAAAGAAGACGAGCTAAACAGATTGCATACAATCTTGAACACAATCTTGTTCCTACCTCTTTAAATAAAACCAAAGCATCCATCTTAGGACAAACCACTGTTGTTGTAGATGCTAAAGGTGAGCTTTCAAGGCCATATATAGAAAATGAGCAGATCAATTATGCAGCAGATCCTGTGGTTCAATATATGAGTAAAGAAGAGCTACAAAAGGCAATTACTAAAACACGGAAAGCAATGGAATCCGCTGCTAAAGCATTCGATTTTGCAGAAGCAGCTCGTTTAAGAGATGAAATGTTTGCACTGGAAAAGCTGTTCTCCGAGAAAAAATAATATTCATCAGTATTTTTACTCCCTACGCATACATACCTTACGAAGATCGCTTATCTTATTTATACAAATAAACGGATATCTTTCTTCCTGTTTTTTTGTGTATGTTCGCCAACGAAACATTTACGCTTACTCCCATTTTCATGCATTCAAAGATTGTCAGGACATTGGTATTGTCATTCGCAGAGATAACTCTGGACGAGTTGGGTATTATCAGAGTTAATTATTTAAGCGGTTCTGTGATAGATGTCGCAGAGAAAAAAGAATTGTTTAAAGCTTATCAGGAGATCACTAATGATGTGAAATCACTCTTTATTTTTAAAGCACAGAACAACGTAAACTTCACTAAAGAAGCCAAAAAATATTCTATCCGCATAGAGCCTTTTCAGCCTTTTATGGCTATCGCAGTTATAGCCGACAACCTGGCTTATCAGATCCTGGCAGACTTTTACTTTAAGATCTATAAACCTAAAGTCGCATATAAGGTTGTTAAATCGGATGAGAAGGCTATTGAATGGCTTCTTTCCTATCAGAAGAATTTTCATGACGGTAAGATCGAGAAACCTAAATCATCTAAGTTTCCCTTTTTTAATTTTTAAGTTTTCCGGTTTTCAATCGATTACTCATTTGCAACTTATCGATAAGAAGTTGCTGCTATAATTTTCGTAAATTCGCTTTCCGGAAATATGGCTGCGATTCACGACATACTTGAGAAAAATTGGGGTTTCAAAACCTTTCGGCCTTTACAGGAAGAGATCATTCAATCTGTACTCAATGGAAATGATACTCTTGCACTCTTACCAACCGGTGGCGGAAAATCGATCTGTTTCCAGGTTCCTGCATTGGCAAAAGACGGGATATGCATTGTTGTTTCTCCGCTGATCGCCTTAATGAAAGATCAGGTTCAGAATCTTACAAAGAAAGATATCAAAGCTATCGCGATCACTTCCGCAATGCATAAAAGAGAGATCGACATTGCTTTGGACAACTGTGTGCATGGCAATATAAAATTCCTTTACCTCTCTCCTGAACGATTGGAAACAGAGATCGTTAAAGTTCGTCTTCAAAAAATGAAGGTTAACCTGATAGCGATTGATGAATCCCATTGTATCTCTCAATGGGGTTATGACTTTCGACCAAGCTATCTTAAGCTGATTGAATTAAGGGAATTATTACCCGGCATTCCAATGCTTGCTTTAACTGCGACAGCTACTCCTGAAGTGGTTAAAGATATTCAGCTGAAGCTAGGTTTCAAAAAAGAAAATCTTCTTCAGAAAAGTTTTGAAAGAAAGAATATCGTTTATGTTGTCTTGGCGGAAGAAGATAAATTATCGCGTCTTGTTAAGATCGTAAACAGTGTTAAAGGCACAGGTGTGGTTTACGTACGCAACAGAAAAAAAACTCAGGAAATTGCAAGTTATTTAGCAGGTCATAAGATCTCAGCCGATTTCTATCATGCAGGATTAGATGCTAAAACCCGGGATCTCAAACAAAGCAACTGGATCCAGAATAAGACCCGCATCATTGTCTGTACCAATGCTTTCGGAATGGGGATCGATAAACCGGATGTTCGTTTTGTTGTGCATATTGATCTTCCGGATTCTCTTGAAGCATATTTCCAGGAAGCAGGACGTGGCGGCAGGGACGAGAAAAAAGCGTTTGCTATTTTACTATATAATGCTGGTGACAAAATTGAACTGGAACGAAATGTAGAAACAAGCTTTCCGACATTGGAAGAGATACGTCAGACTTACCAGGCAGTTGCGAATTTTTATCAGATCCCGACAGGATCGGCTGAAGGTGTTACTTATGATTTTAATATTTCCGCTTTATGCGAAACATATAAGCTGCATGCAATAACAGTTTACAACAGCTTAAAATTTATTGAGCGGGAAGGTTATATTTCGCTTACAGAGTCAGTCTTCCAACCCTCAAGGATCAAGCTTGACATGAACCGTGAAGATCTTTATAAGTTCCAGATCTCCAATCCTAAGTTTGATGTATTCATAAAATTACTTCTTCGTTCCTATTCAGGCTTGTTTGATAGTTTTGTTAAGATCAATGAATTTGAACTAGCAAAAAAGACGAATACAACAAAAGATGAGATAGTAAAAAAGCTGAATTATCTTCAGCAGATAAAGGTTCTTACTTATGCGATTCAGACTGAATTACCACAACTGACCTTTTTAAAACCAAGAGTTGATGCAAAAGATCTGAGCTTATCGAAAGAGAACTTTTCAATGCTGAAGAAACGGGCAATCGAACGTATGGAATCCGTTCTGAATTATACTGAAAGCACACATAAATGCAGAAGTCAGCTTCTCCTCTCCTATTTCGGTGAAAACAATTCAGATCGATGTAATCATTGTGATGTTTGTCTTGAAGAAAATAAAACGGTATTACATACTGATGAGTTTGAGAACATAAGTGCTCAGATCCGTCAATTATTGGCTGTTCATCCATTGGATCTTAAACATCTTGTAGATTCAATTTCCGGAAGTCATGAGAATAAGGTGATCCACGCCATTCAGCTCATGATAGATAATGATCAGCTAAAGTACGATGATGAGAACCTTTTATGTCTTAACTAATGAAACTGGAAAAGGATTTTTACTTAAATGAAGATGTTGTACAGGTTGCAAAAGACCTGTTAGGAAAATATTTATGCACGAAGATAGATGGAAAGCTTACCTGTGGGATCATTACCGAAACTGAAGCTTATGAAGGTGAAATTGATAAAGCTTCTCATGCTTTTGGTAACCGGAGAACAAACAGAACAGAGATCATGTTTGCTGATGGCGGAGTGAGCTATGTTTATTTGTGTTATGGTATTCATCATTTATTTAATATTGTTACAAATTTCAAAGACACTCCACATGCGGTCTTAATCAGAGCAATAAAACCTGTTGAGGGTATACCAACCATTTTAAAACGAAGGAATATCACGACTGATAAAAAACCGGAGATCTATGTTCAGGACGATAAAAAAAATAAGCTTGCAGGTGGTCCCGGAACTGTTTCACAGGCCTTGGGAATTAAAACAATACACACAGGTTTAGATCTTACCGGAAATGTGATCTGGATTGAAGATCGCGGATTAAAGATTCCAAAGAAAAACATCACTGCCGGACCAAGAGTCGGAGTTGATTATGCGGGGGATCATGCTCAATGGCCTTATAGATTCATTGCTAATTTGTAATTACTAATTCAAAATTAATTTTTCTACTGTTTTAGTTTTATTATCTGAAATATATTCTACAAAATAAATCCCTTTAGCCATCGTGCTTAAATCAATATCTATTTTATTATTAAAAGATTGTTGTAATAAATCACATTTAAAAACGCAATTCCCTTTAGAATCGACAATATTAATTGTGCCTTCATTTTTTAAGTAACTAAGTTGAAGTAGACCTTTTGAAGGATTTGGATAAACAATCAATGGAAATTCATTTGTCTTTTCACTTAAGTTTGTTTGTAAATCCGGATCAAATTCCCAAAAATCAACCTGATCGTCACCAATAGTATTTCCTGTTCCTATATAACCCTTGGTTCCCATGGAAAATCCTATTGCAAGCTGTCTGGCAGTGCCGGGCAAAGATGTAACTTGAGACCAAACGTTATTTGCTTGATTCCACTCCCAAAAGTCTTTGCATAAGCCTGAAGTTCCATATCCCGTGCCGATATAGCCTTTACTTCCAATCGAAAATCCGACAGTTCCACTTCTTTCTCCGCCTGCAAAATCTGATTTTTGAGTCCAGGTATTTGTAGATTGGTCCCATTCCCAGAATTCTTTACTCGCACCATTAATAGTGGAACCTGTTCCTAAATAGGCTTTCGTGCCAATTACAAAACTTGACACCTCAGTCCTTGCATCACCCGGATAATTACTTTTTTGTATCCATACGTCTGTTGCCTGATCCCACTCCCACAGAATTGGCAAATCAGATCCGAAATCTATACCTAATGCTATATAACCTTTGTTTCCTATTGAGAATCCAGTTGCATATGCCCGAGTCCCAGCACCAAAATCTGATTTTTGATTCCATGAATTTGTCGAAGGATCATATTCCCAAAAATCGCTGTATAATGTTCCATAATCTCCTAACCCAGTCCCGATATAACCTTTACTACCTATTGCAAATGCAGCCGCAGAATGACGGTAAGCTCCGGCAAAATCAGCTTTTTGAGACCATGTATCAGTTAATTGATCCCATTCCCAGAAATCATTTTGACCGGTTCCAGTCCCAACATAGGCCTTTGTTCCTATGACAAAACAAACAGCCTCACTTCTTCCCCAACCTGGCAAATTGGCTTTCTGTGTCCAGATCTGAGCATTGAGACAAAACAGGGAAATAACAAATCCAAACGTTAAAATGTATTTCTTATTCATTTCAAATATTTTTAATTTTTATCCTAAATCTTTATGCCTGGAGTGATTTTACAGAGTAATAAATTTAAAATTCCCTAAAAAACAAGATATAGGTTAATTGCTGGAATATTAATCCCGAAATCTCTGTTGGAAAAACTAAATTTGCATAAATAAATTATCCATGCCTGAATACATAAAAGTCACATTACACTCCGGAAAAGACCATAGCTTAAAGAGATTCCATCCATGGGTATTCTCCGGTGCTATCAAAAAAATAAGTCTGCCGCCTGATTATGAAGGTGAAGATCTGAAAGAAGGTGATGTTGTTGAAGTGTACACTTCCCAAAATGAGTTACTTGGAATGGGACACTATCAGATAGGATCAATTGCTATCCGAATGTTCTCATTCAAAATGGTTGAACCTGACAAAGCCTTCTGGAAAAGTAAGCTTCAGAAAGCATACGATTTCAGAACTCAGCTTGGCCTGACAAATAACCCTGCTACAAATTGTTATCGCTTGTTTTTTGGTGAAGGAGACGGATTGCCTGGATTGGTGATTGACTTTTATAATGGTACTGCTGTATTTCAAAGTCATTCTATCGGGATGCATTTAATAAAACCTCTGCTTGTAGAATGCTTGCGGGAGATCTATGGAGATAAACTGACTGCGGCTTATGATAAAAGTGAGGATACTATGCCCAAGCAGGCTCCAGTTAAAGCTCCCAATGGATACCTTTGGAAAACTGAAGGTGTAACTGGTGAAACCATTGCATTGGAAAATCATAATAAGTTTTATGTTGACTGGGAAAGCGGTCAGAAAACCGGATTCTTCTTAGATCAGCGTTATAACAGGGAGTTGCTGGCAAGCTATTCTAAAGATAAAGTTGTTTTAAATACTTTTTGCTACACAGGTGGCTTTTCAGTGTATGCTGCAAATGCAGGAGCTAAAGAAGTTCATTCCATTGATATTTCCAAAAAAGCAATTGAGCTTACCGACCGTAATATTGAATTGAACGGAATAAAAAATCATCAATCATTTGCGATGGATACTTTTGAATTTCTGAAGCATCGTGAAAACACATATGATATAATCGTTCTTGATCCGCCTGCTTTTGCAAAACACCAGAATGTGAAACATAATGCTGTTATGGGTTATAAACGCCTCAACTATGAAGCAATAAAGCAGATTAAACCGGGTGGCTTATTATTTACATTCTCCTGCTCACAGGTGGTTGACAAGAATACCTTTAACAGTACTGTCATGGCTGCAGCAATTGAAGCCGGCAGAAATGTGCGTGTTCTTCATCACTTGTCTCAACCTCCTGACCATTGCGTAAATATATTTCATCCGGAAGGCGAATACCTGAAAGGATTAGTTGTTCATATTGAATAAAAGAAAATGAGTCAGGAAACCAAAGATTGTATTTTTTGCAGCATTATTAAGAAAACAGAACCGGCAAGCGTTGTTTACGATGATGATACTTGTATTGTCATTATGGATATTCAGCCGGTTAATTCAGGACATCTTTTAGTTATCCCTAAAGTCCATATTCCTTTTGTGAATGAGTCTCAAAATGATATTGGAGAACACATGTTCCAGGTTGGAATAAAAATGGCCTCCGCATTAAAATCGAGTGATATAAAATGCGAAGGCGTAAATTATCTTTTAGCTGATGGTGAAGCTGCAGGACAGGAAGTCTTTCATGCACATCTGCATGTATTCCCACGTTTTAAAAGCGATGGATTTGGATTCCGTTTTCCTGAGCAGTACTATGAAATGCCTGAAAGAAAGGTTCTCGATGAGATCGCTGCGAAAATAAGATCAGCAATTAAATAACTATCTGATCTGACATTCCCTGGAATAATCTCCGCCCAGGTCTGTACCTGTTCTCTCTTCATTCTCACATTTATCTTCCGCACGTGCACGTGTGTCATCGAATGTATAAACTTCATCTCTATAGCTTGCGGATCCGCTGCTGCCTGTATATACTTTATCACATTCACAATAATAAGTCTTCTTACAAGATATCATGGTAGTTGAAGCAATCGCAAGCAACACACCAAATAAAACCGATTTTTTCATCTTTATTACCTTTAAGATTATAATACAAAATTACCGGATATTGAATTTGAGAAGGGTCCATAATCGGTAGAATGACAGATTCATTCGGTGGACAGAGATTCTGATTGTATCTATAATACTCCAAACACCGTTATTTTCTGCTATCTTTGCAAAATCAATATATTATACAATGACCTCCTTCGAAGACCTTAACCTGAACAGACCTTTAATGAATGCCTTGGATGATCTGCAGTACCTCCATCCTACTCCTATTCAGGAAAAGGCGTTTCCTGTGATCATGTCAGGAAGAGATGTTGTGGGAATCGCTCAAACCGGAACAGGAAAAACTTTTGCTTATCTATTGCCTATTCTTCGCCAGCTTACTTTTTCAAAAGAAAAACATCCACGCGTTTTGATCGTGGTTCCAACGCGAGAATTAGTGCTGCAGATCGTAGCTGAAATAAAGAAACTTACTGCCTATTCAAGCATACGTTACCAGGGTATTTATGGTGGAACCAATATTACTACACAAAAACAATTGGTGTATGATGGATTAGATATTCTTGTAGCAACTCCGGGAAGATTAGTGGACATTGTATTAACCGGTATTTTAAGATTAAAATCAATTCAAAAACTTGTACTGGATGAAGTGGATCAATTGTTAGGATTAGGATTTCAGCAGCAGCTGAATACATTTCTTGAAACACTTCCGGTAAAACGTCAGAATATTCTTTTTTCGGCTACAATGAATGAGGAGATCGAGAAATTACTTTCCAAATATTTTAACGATCCAATGAAAATTGAGATCGCTGCGCATGGTACTCCCCTTGAAAAGATCGAACAAAAAGTATATCACGTTCCTAACTTTTATACCAAAGCAAATTTATTGGAGCATCTTATCTCTACGGATGCTGAATTAAATAAGGTTTTAGTGTTTACCAATACTATCCGCATTGCCGACAGACTTTTGGAGCATCTGAATTCCAAGATCCCAAATACTTTCGGAATCATTCACTCCGGTAAATCACAGGCTCACCGTATCAGAATATTAAAGGAATTCAAGGAGGGAAAGATCCGCGTGCTTATTGCATCAGACGTGGCAGCCCGTGGATTGGATATTTCAGATGTTTCTCACGTTATCAATTTCGAAATGCCTGAAGTACCTGAAGATTATATCCACAGGATAGGTCGTACAGGCCGTGCTAATAAAGATGGTATAGCGATCTCATTTGCCAATGATCAGGAACAGGAACTGCAGGATATTATTGAAACGATGATGAAAAAAGGAATGGATTATCAGCCCTTGCCTTCTGAAGTTAAAGTCACTCACATGCTTATTGAGGAAGAAGAAAGCAAACCTAAGTTTGATAAGGCATATCTGAAAGCCCAAAAACAAAAGGCTGAAGCCGGTCCTGCATTCCATGAAAAGAGTTTAAAGAATCAAAAGGTGAATCTTGGAGGTCCTGCTCAACGTGAAAAGTTAAAAGGGAAAAATGCAAAGAAAAGAACAAGACGTCACGATTCTTAGTTGCATTTCTTTTTTACCACTAAGGCACTAAGGCGCGAAGAAAACTTATAAGGCTTAATTTCGGAACGTCATTGAGAGGAAATATAAAACAAAGAACCACTAAATCTCTTAGTGGTTCTTTTTGTTTCTAATGCATCAGTGATTTTCGCACAACCTCCCTAAGAAGAAGATCCCTCCGGCAAGGTCGGGATGACAAACTGCAATTGATAAGCTCTCTCCAAACAAAGAACTTCACAAATTTTTTGTAAAATCTTTCAATGGGTAAATTTACCCTAACAACTCTTTCTCAGCAGCCTTCAATATTGCAAAGGCTTTCTCTGTTGTTTCAGATTCAGCATAATTTCTCAATACAGGCTCAGTTCCGGAAGCACGGATCATCAGCCAGTCGCCATTACTGAAAAAGTATTTCCAGCCATCAATAGTTTCTATACGATCTATCTTATATGGGCCAAAAGCTGTGTATTTATTGTTCTTGCAATTTTCAACGATAGAATTTTTTACTTCTTCTTTTAAATGCATATCGCTGCGCTCGAACTTAAACTCACCAACGATCTTATACACTTCTGCGATAAGTTGATCAAGTGTCTTTCCTGATTTCACCATGTATTCCCAGATGGTTAATCCCATCCAGATACCGTCACGTTCAGGAATATGTCCTTTGATTGCAATACCTCCACTCTCTTCTCCTCCTAATAATACATCTTCAGAGATCATTATCCCTGCAATGTGTTTGAACCCGATCTGTACAACCTGGTATTCCAATCCATAATGCTCACACATTTTCTTAACACGCGGTGTTACAGAGAATGCATTGACAACTTTTCCGGTAAATTTCTTTTGTGTAACAAGGTAATTGATCAATAATAATATGATGTGATGAGAATCAACGAACTCTCCTTTTCCATTGTAAAGGCCAATCCTGTCAGCATCTCCATCGGTTGCCAAACCGCAATCGATGTCTCCGCTTTCAGTTATTAATGAAGAAAAAGCCTGTAAATTTTTGTGGATCGGCTCAGGAGCTTGTCCTTCAAATCCCGGATTGTAATCGCAATGAAGGAAAGTAATGTCCGGTAATAATCTTCTCATTACATTCTGACCTGCACCATACATTGCATCATAAGCAAAGTTCATGTTTGTATTACGGATCGCATTCATATCGAAATTCTTTTCAACATGCTCCACGTACATTGTCTCAAGATCAACATACTCTATCATTCCTTTTTTTACAAGGTCATTGATCGACATTGACTCAGTATCAACATTGCTTTTTTCAGGAATAATATCTTCTATCTTCTGGATATCTGCAGGCAATAATGGGCCACCAAAATGACCTTTTAGTTTATATCCGTTATAAGAAGGAGGATTATGAGATGCGGTGATGATAATTCCCAAAGATGTTTTAAGGTTTTTAGCAGCCAATGAGATCATTGGTGTGGAAACGAAATCTTTGGCAAGAAAAACTTTAATACCGGCGTTTGCTAATACCTTAGCGGTAGTTTCAGCGAACAATTCACCTGCAAAGCGGCAATCATGGCCAACAACAACACTTGGCTTATCAAAATTCTTTTTAACCCATTCCGCAGTAGCTTCAGTAACGCGTGCTACATTTTCAACTGTAAAATCTTTAGCTATGATGGCTCTCCATCCGTCTGTTCCAAATTTGATCTTTGTCATATTCAATTATTTAGACTGTAAATATACTCTTTTTAGAAAAATAAATAGTTCGGATCTTAGTGAATATTACGCGTATTCAAGGCATCACGATACTTCTTTGCATAAACACAATGCTGATCATAGGTCTTAGCAAAATAGTGTTTCCCTGAAAGATCTTCTTTTGCACACATATAAATAAAATCATTTTCCTCATAGTTCAGAACAGCATCAATGGATGATTGCTGAGCAAAAGCAATTGGCCCCGGAGGTAAACCTTTATTTACATAAGTATTATAAGGTGATTGAATTCTTGTTTGAGCAGTAGAAACCCTTTGTATTGAAAAATCTCCTATCGCGTATATAACTGTAGGATCAGATTGCAGTGGCATATCTTCTTTTAAACGGTTGATATACAAACCTGCAATTATTCTCTTTTCATCATTGTCGCAGCACTGTTCAGACTGTACAATTGATGCAAGTATCGTAACTTCTGTTTGAGAATATCCGATCTTCTTCGCTTTGTTCTTTCTTTCTTCAGTCCAGAACTGCTTGTATTCTTTTGCCATCCTGTCGAAAAATTCTTCCACCGAAGTGTTCCAATAAAACTGATAAGTATTAGGAATAAATAATGCCTGGATATTATCGGGATTGAAACCGTACTTCTCAATAAAATCAACATCATGAACTGCATGAAGCAATTGGGAAGAATCTGCTTCTATCCTTCTGCCAACCCTTATCATCAGCTGATCAACGGTATGAAGTCCGTTAAAATTAATTTCAATTGGTTCCTGAATCCCGGCACGCAAAAGATTGATAAGAGCATTGTTGCTCATCTTAGCGAGGATTCGGTATTTTCCTGGTTTTACAGCATCTTTATACTTCTTCTTTTCTGCTAAAAACTCAAAGGAACTACGATTCTTTAAAAGGTTATTCTCTCCAAGAATCCTGACAACATCCTCAAAAGAAGAACCTGTAGGGATATAAATAACAACGGATTTCTTGTCACCAAGATTTACATTAGACTGGTAAAGATTCCTGTAGGCCCAATACCCCCCTATACCGCCAATAAGCAGGATCATTAAAAATATTGAAATCATTATCTTTTTGAAGATGGATGATTTTTGTTTTGCCATTAATTCAATGCTTTTAATTGTTCTATTACTTGCTTCGCCTGCCTGTTCTCCGGGTTTCTCTTTAACACTTTCTTTAAAATATCCATAGCTGCTTTGTAATCTTTCTGATAAGCTTTTAATCCCGCTACATTCATTAACAAAGGCTCATAATCAGGATCAAGCTTTAAAGCTCTTTCATATAAGGACTGAGCTTTTTCAGGATTTCCGGATACAAGATAAGCATAACCTAAATTGGTTAGAGCAGGAACAAATTTAGGATTCTCTTCTAAAGTTGTTTCAAAAACATTCATAGCCTCTTTTGTTTTGCTTTGAGACATCAGCACTGTTCCGAGCTTATTTTTAAATTCAGGATTATAAGGAGCCAGCTCATCTGCCTTCTTGTAAAACAAATATGCATTCGACAAATCAGACGAATTGTAGTATGACTCACCGATTCTATATAATGTCCATGCGTGATCATTACTCCATGAACGTTTTGTAAGTATATTAGTTCTCACGTTATCTGCACCAAGCTGATCAACATATTTAAGGATCTGAGAATAATCTTTCTTTATAAAATATAAGTGAATTAGTATTTCGAAATTCTCTTTTACATCAGAAAGTTTTTTGTCACTTAAATATTTCTTAGCTGAATCAAGAAAAACAGCATTGTATTCAAACTTGTCATATTGCTGAATATAAGCTTTCGCCATTGTTTTGTTATCCGGATTTTTTTCATTGACAGGATACAGCCCAATAAATTCTTTAACCTTTTCTATTTCCTCTTTTTTAAGAGGCTTCCGGATAAAATGATCGTGAACACTTACGTGAGGAATATCTATTGAACCTGAACGCGGCATGTGGCATGAAACGCAATTATCCTGAACTTTATTTCTGATCTTTTTATCTTCTGTACAAAGACCATTGTTCTTACTTGTTGAATGGCAATTATTGCAGGCGTTGTTGAATATTTCTTTACCTGTTACTTTCACACTTACGTGAGGATTGTGACAGGTAACACAGGTTAATGCATTTTTATACGGACGAAGAGAATTATTGTCTGAATTTGTTTCAAGTGACTTAATAAAACACTTGCTCTGCTTGAGTCTGTCGGCATGTGAAGCCATGATAAATTTATCATCTGCTCCTTTATATCTCGGTAAAAAGACAGTCATGTTATCCGACAATTTCATTCCGGGTTTAAAATCGAAGAAAGATTTGCCCTCTTTCAAAACTGTATTTCCCTGAAGGTGACAACGCTGGCAAACATCAAATTGCAGGTCGATTGAAAGCTTTCCGGGATTAACAATAGAATAATCAATGTATTTTGAAGTATCTACTTTGGAACCTGTTGAACGCTGCTGAACATGAATACTTCCCGGGCCATGACAACGTTCACAATTCACACCTTCAGGAACGCTGGTGAATTTATTTTCTGAACCCATTTCGAAACCAGGTAATGTATTATGACAACTCATACATTCAAGTCCGATCTTTCTTGAAAAACGTGTGTTGAATCCTCCTTCAAAACCAGGTGGAAGATCCCATTTGCCTTTTTGTGTATAATAAGTCATTGGCATCTGATTCAGATAACCATTCACACCTTGTATGTGTGAATTAGTGTGCTGACCTGATCCAATAATATAATCAACGCGTTCAATGCGCTTGTAAATAGTATCTTTTCCCTGTAGCCGAAATTCCATGATCTTCATGCTGTCTCCATCCCAAAACGGACGATAATAGAGATCGGAATGCTTATCGTAGATCACATTGTGAGAATCGAATTTTGCTGAACTCTTCTTCCTGGTAGCATGATCAAAGCTTTTACCCATTCCGGTTTCAAGAAATGAATCGTAGATCTTCTGGTGGCAAAGCTTACATTGGCTCATACCAACATACTTTGCAGTATCATGATGATTGAGGTAAAGTGAAGATTCGGATTTTATATCTGCAGATTTTTCTTTCTTATGATTACCGCAGAACATCATCAGGAGGATCACCAATGCAGCTGTGCATAAAACAAAAGCTTTTTGAAAAAAGGATCTCATGAAAGGATAAAAAATTATTTACGGATAAGTTGAAGTAATAATTCATCCTTGTAAGTATTGCCGCTTCTCACCCATTGCTTTTTTATTCCGGTGATCTGAAAGCCATGTTTTTGAAAAAGGAGGATACTTGTTTCGTTATCGGTAGTGATATTGCAATAGATCTGATGAAGATTTAATATTTCGAAACAATAATTAGTCAGTAAAGTCAATGCTTCGGAAGCATATCCTTTTCTTCTGTCACTTTTATCTGCAATCAGAATTCCAACACCTGCCCGCATGTTATTTGGATCAAAATCGAAAAGATCTATGGTGCCGATAGCTTTTTCATCAGGCTCACACATCATCAATCTTAATTGTTTTGTTGAATAAATATCTACATGCGCGGATGCAATATATTGTTCAAGAACAAAACGCGAAAAAGGTGTTTGAGTATTACTTACAGCCCAATTCTCTTCATCGTTTTCCCAATTATACAGCACATCGATATCTGCAGGTTCGATCGCTCTCAACATTATGTGCTTGCCCTTTAGTTTCATTAGTTCTTCGAAGTTTGCTCTTTTACTATTTTGGCTTCCTTCTGAGCCTTTATTATTTCAAGCTGAATATCATTATCTGTATAAATTGGTAAATCAAGGCAATTACCTCCAATAAATAATGAAGAAACATGTTCAATCAGATCCTTTTCTTCAAGCTTTGACAGAAGCTCAAATATAAAATGAACTGAATCGGAAGGAATATGATAATTGTCTTCAAAAAAACGTTTTACAGGGCTCAGGCAAGTTGCTTTTCCTGATTCAACTTTTGGGAATTCCTGAACATTAAGAATAAAGTGTTCGGTTAAATAACCGTTGCTGAGAACCGGATGATCCTTTACTCTTAAGAACAAAGATGGGATCTTGCGGATCTTTATATTTTTGATAAATGTCTCAGTTGATTGATTGATTTCTTGTCCTTTAATGCTTAAGGAATGATATTTCTTTCCTGATATTATTCCAATGTGAGGAGGAATGCGAGTGGCATGAAGTATTACAATGGTAACGCCTTTCTGAAGATCATTGTCTTCAAACTGTTTATTTATATTGAGCTTAAATGGAATAAGAGTCTGCATTCTTAATGAAGATCAATAATGCCTTTAAAAACAAATGTAGCCGGACCTTCCAGCCAGATATCCGTAAATGAATTATCCGAATGCTTTTTAAATAATACTTTAAGATTACCTCCAAGTGTTTTAATATCACAGTAATCATCTGCTGTTGCAACGTTCTTTATTGAGGCAACTAATGCTGCTGCAGTAACACCTGTCCCGCAGGAATATGTTTCACCCTCCACTCCTCTTTCATAGGTTCTAACGAAAAGGTCATTGTATTTTTTTTCAACAAAGTTAACGTTGGTGCCTTCTGATCTGAAGCGATCATTGTATCGGACTTCTTTGCCTTTTTCTAAAACATTGTAATTTTCAACATCATTTACAAAAGCAACATAATGCGGTGAGCCGGTATTCAGAAAAGAATATGAAGCTCCTGTTTCTATCTTACTTACGTTATTCATTTTAAGGCTGATATAACCCTGCTTGATCAAAGCTTCATGCTCTCCGTCCGTAGCATGGAAATGAACTTTATCCCTTACAATACCCAGACTTCTTGCAAATTCAACAATACATCTTCCACCATTGCCGCACATACTGCTTTCTTTTCCATCGGAGTTATAATAGACCATCTCAAAATCATAACCCTGCATATCCTGAAGAAGCATTAAGCCATCGGCTCCAATACCAAATCTGCGGTCACAAAGATGTGCTACGACAGCGTTATTACCCCGTTCAAATTTTTTATCGCGATTATCAATGATTATAAAATCATTACCTGTTCCCTGATATTTAAAGAATTCGATATTCACTTATTTTAATTTAGTGATGATTTGCTCATCTGTTACACGGTCATATGATTTGAAATCACTTATATAATCAAGTCTGTATACCGCTGAGGATAATTTCAAATATATAACATCATCTAGCTTGTATAGTTTAACAGCATCCATTGCTGTTATTCCATATAGAACTATTTTATACTTACTCATTTTATAACCCTTGTAATTTAAGGGAGATGACCACAACTCTACATTGAACATTTGCTTTCCTGTTTGCTTGTCATCTTTGATCCCGCTGACTTTTTGAAGCAAAGAATCCTTACTGTTTAGTTTAGCACTAGGACTCATATTAAAAACTTCAATCGTTCGTGTGCTTAACAGTTTATCCTGCTTCACGACTATGTCATCCTCTGCCAATAGTGCACTTTGGACAGAATCTCTTTTAATTGTATCAGACATATTTGTCAGGTCGGGATCTATTATAAGCAACGTGTCTTGAGAAGTTTTGTCAGAATTTTCAGTCTGTTCTTTCTTTTTTCTCGTAGGTTTTTCCTGTCGAAGTGGTTCTATTTGTTCAGACTTTTTTTCAGGAGAAGTAAAAGTATGACTAACTCTTTTTAAAAGATTCAGTTCTTTGAAATAATCATCCAGTTTTAAAATAAAGAAAGCTCCTGCAACCAGCAATCCGATTGAGAGACCGATAATGAATATCTGAGCTTTTTCTTTAAAATTGGTCATTGACTTTAACGATGATTTATTATACTTTTATTATTGCGGATGTAAAGTTAATCAACCTTTTAGAACCGCTGTTAATTATTGTTAAAAATAAGTTTTATCAATAATATAGGAATAGAATTTGTGTTGTTTTTGCATCCTTAAA
>JAJTCJ010000032.1 GCA_021323165.1 Bacteroidota bacterium
GAAATTGTAAGAGGTGCCGGTTCGGTTATAGTGTATGCTGCGCTAACGGTACAGCCCTGAGCATCTGTAACATTAACAGTGTAGGTTCCTGCCGGTTGTCCTGTAATTGCAGATGTGCTCTGACCACCCGGCAGCCAAAGGTAAGTGTATGGTGATGTTCCTCCTGCAGGTGATGCGCTGATGGTTCCGTTACTTCCTGCATTACATGAAACGTTGGTTATAACAGAAGTGACTGACAAGACAGGAGGTTCTGTAATGATTACTGTACTATTAGTTGTACATCCATTAGCATCTGTAATTGTAAGTGTATAGGTACCTGCAATTAATCCTGAGATTGAATTGCTTGTTGCTCCCCCCGGCATCCAGGAATAAGTGTAATTTGGTGTGCCTCCCGATGGTGTTGCAGAAACAGCACCGTTGCTGCCCGCAAAACAGCTGACATTGATCTGGGAATTAAAGCTGATAGCTAATGGCAATGGCTCGGTGATAACTGCTGTTGTTGTTGCAATACATCCTTTACTATCAGTTATGGTTAAAGAATATGTGCCGCTTGTTAATCCGTTGATAGTTGCAGTGCTAAAATTTCCCGGCTGCCATAAATAAGTATATCCCGGAGTACCGCCTGATGGAACAGCTGTTGCAGAACCATTATTAAGATAGTTACAAGATTCATTAACCGTTGTGGCGGAAGCAACTAATACCGGTGGTTCTGTAATAATTACTGAATTGCTTGCAATACAACCATTTTGGTCAGTTACTGTAACTGTATAAGTTCCGGCAATTAGATTGTTCGCTGTAGCGTTTGAGCCTCCTGATGGACTCCAGATGTAGCTGTATGTAGTTGTTCCACCTGTAACAACTGCAGTTGCGATACCATTGCTGCCTCCAAAGCAGCTAACATTGGTTTGTGTGAATGTAATAGCGAGAGGTGCAGGCTGAGTTACAGTATAATTATTAGTTAAGGTACAACCCTGGGCATCTGTTACTGTCACGGTATAAGTTCCTGCAGTTAATCCGTTTACAGTTCCTGTATTTTGTCCGCCAGGAGACCACAAAAAGCTATATGGTGCAGTGCCACCCGCAGGAGTAACCGTTATAGAACCATTACTTCCACTTGCGCAGCTTACGTTTGTTAAAGTGTTAGTAACAGAAAGTGGTAATAAAGGTTGAATTATTGTTGTTTGGGTTTGAGCCTGGCATCCATTATTGTCAGTAACAGTAACAGAATAAGTTCCTGCAACTACTCCTGAGAGTGTTGCTGTTGTGGCTCCGCCAGGAGACCAAAGATAAGTGTATCCGGGAGTTCCGCCTGCAGGACTTGCGGTAACAGATCCGTTGTTTCCTCCGAAGCAGCTAACATTTGTTTGATTTATTGGTGCAACAACCAATACCGGAGGTTCAGTTATTGTTGCGAAAGCGGTTGCAGAACATCCTTTTGAATCTGTTACTGTCAATGTATATGTGCCGCTTGAAAGACCTGTAATTCCTGAAGTGACAGCGCCTCCAGGAGCCCATGTATATGTATATCCGGGAGTTCCTCCAACAACTGTTGAAGAAGCGGATCCGTTATTTAAATAATTACAAGTTTCATTTACTACGGTGGTTGTTGCAGTCAGAATATTCGGTTGAGTAATAGTTACAGAGTTAGTGGCTATGCAACCTTTAGAATCTGTAACAGTAACAGTATATGTTCCTGCAGCTAAGCCCGAAGCGGTAGAAGCCGTTCCTCCGGAAGGAGTCCAGCTGTAAGTATATGGAGAAGTTCCTCCTGTAACGGTTGTCGCGGCTGTTCCATTTGTTCCATTAAAGCAACTCACATCTGTTTTAGTTATTGAAACTGCAAGAAGTGGTGGCTGTGTTACTGTATAATTGGAAACAAGCACGCAACCTTTAGAATCGGTTATTGTAACAGTATATGTTCCCGCAACCAGTCCACTCACGGTTGAGGTGTTTTGTCCTCCGGGAGACCATGCATAAGTGTAAGGAGCAGTTCCGCCTGTTGGTGTCACACTTATTGATCCATTGTTTCCGGTATTACAACTAACATTAGTAATGGTATTACTAACTGCAAGCGGCAAAGGCTGAGTTATAGTAACTGTAGTTTGAGATGTACATCCGATCGCACTTGTAATTGTAACAGTATATGTTCCCATCGCAAGATTATTTGCTGTGGCTGAAGTCTGAACCGGTACTGTATTCCATGAATAGGTATAAGGTGGAAAACCTCCAGCAACAGCTACAGTGGCTGTTCCATTATTTCCTCCAAAGCAGCTTACATTTGTTTGAGTGGTTGAAGGAACGCCAGCGAAAGGAGAAAAGAAAATTGTAACGGCATCGGACATTGGCGGACATGTTCCGTTACCTGTTGTTGTTAATGTAAGATTAACTGATCCGTTGGCTACTTCGGCAGCAGTAGGTGTATAGGTTGCGTTAAGGGTTGTATTGTTAGGGCTGAAAACTCCTGCTCCTCCTGACCAGATACCTCCGCTGGCGCCTGTAACAGATCCTGCTAATACAGGATGAGGAGTCGTTTGCGAACATAACCTTTGATCAGGTCCAGCATTTGCTGTAATTGCTACGGAGAATGAAGTTACTGTAACTGAATTGTACGCAGGCGGACACCCGGACGCATCTGTAAGCTGAACAGTATAATTTCCTGTTCCAACATTGATACTGGCCGAAGGGTTGATATTGTTCCATAAATAACTATAGGGGGGAGTTCCTCCTGAACCCGTTGCAGTTATTGTTGTTGCAGTCTGGCCGAAACATATAGTTGGATTTAATGGAGCTATAGTAACGCCAAGAGTAGGATTAAAAGTTACTCTGACTGTATCACAAACTGTTGCAAGATTGCACATTGCAGCAGGAAGACCACAAACAACATAATCAATATATGGAGGTAAAGTTCCAGAACCTGTTACGATAGGATCTAAGCATCCGGATGTACAAGAAAGAAGAGAGTTGTAAGTGCCCGGAGGTCCCGGATAAATAGAGTTCCAGGTAGCTGTGGATGCATTGAAACCATTAGCATGAAGTGTATCTATACAACCGTCATTAACAATAATATTTGTTCCTCCAACAGGACCCGGTATTGATGTAATCTGATAAACGTTTGCATTAGTACCCGGCTTACAGAAAGTTAACCGGTGAGGGCCCGGCCCATTTAAACATATTGGTGAACCCAATGCTGTTGGCGGACCGCAATTTATCTGATAAAATAAAGCACCACCCGGAATAGCACCGGAAATAATATTAAAACTGATTCCAACAGCTGCAGGATCAAGTGTTATAACGAAATTCAGGCATCTGTCAGGGGCAGTGGTCCCACAGCAATTACCATTTCTTGAAATATTAGGGCTAGTCCAGGTTCCGGCAGGATTTCCCGTTAGGTTAACTGTAAGTACAGGTACAGAAGGATCACACTGACTAAAAGAATTGTAGCCAAATGTGAAAAGAGTAAGTACCAGGAGTAATGTTAACCTCATACGGGGGATGATTTGAACTGCTTTACGGTTAAAGATAACTTTAAGTTGCTATTCTTCTGTTCTTTTAGATTAAAATCGTTTATATGCTGATGAATTTCAGCTTATTAATTTAAAATCATCTTGGAAAATATATCGAATCGAATTCCAAAGGAGAGTTAAATTTGGATTTCTTGTCATTTTATGGATTCCTTATGCTTTATTCATTTAGTTCCAATACCCAGGCATCTTTAATTCCTGCTGATTTAGCCGCTTCTGCCTTTTTACCGGCTTCAGCTTTTGTCGCTGATCTGTAAATAAAAACATAATTATATTGTTTTGATTCTGAGAATATCCTGTTTGAATTTGGGTATCCTTTGCTTTTTAAGCGTGGAATCTCAGCTTCGGCAAAGTCTCTGTACGTAAATGTTCCTGCAATAACGTAGAAACCTTTTTGAGGGGTTCTGTTATTCGCGTCCTTAAAATCTTTGACACTGTTCATAACATACCAGATACCATTATTCATTTCTTTATTGGTATTCTTTTCAACTGCAGCAACATTCAGATTTTCATTTTTTTGTCCCGATGTTGGAGTATTGCTATTGGTATTCGTATTATTATTATTATTATTAGAAGTTGGAGTAGTAGTGTTTGTATTGGTATTGTTTTCTGCCGGTACATTGTTGTTTTGAACCGGTGCAGAATTAACCATTTCTGCTTGCTTTTGAGCCTGAGCTTCTATAGTTTTTGCCTGTTGTTGAATTTTGTCATTTAATTCTTTGATCTTGCTGCGGTCTTCATTGATCTTATTTTGATCTTCTGTAACAACTGCCTGCAAGCTGTCAAGACGTTTAGATAATGCATCAGTTGTTGCTGCGTTATTTTTTGTCTGTTCAGGTTCCTCTTCTTTTTTATTCTTGCCGAACTTAAAGTTGATCATTAACTCATGGCTCATACCTGAATATTTTGAAAGATCGCCAAGAATAATATCATAAGCATATCCAACATATAATTGCTTGTGAAGACAAATCCCTGCATGAGCAGCAACAGCATAATCACTTTTATATGTTGCACCTATCCAGAACTTATCCTGCCATTCAAGATTTACAGTTGCATCATATTGAAAAGGTGTACCGGAAACATATCTTACAAGAGCCTGTGGTGAAACATATATACCTTTTTCTTCTGATAGTGCGATCTTATATTTTAATGAACCTAGTATATGCCTAACCAATGAGTATTTAGATCTGGTGCTTATATTATCTACATATTGAACTTTGTTTCCTAAGAGCTGCGGCACTGAAACTCCAAGTTCAAGTCCTTTCCAGAAGAATGCAAGTCCTGCATTAGCGTCAATAAATGTTTTACGCTGAGAGTCACCAAATAAAAACGGATCAGAAACATCTTCTACCAAAACTTTTGAATAATCAATGGTCTGATCAATTACTCCAGCAGCAACCCCGAATCTTAAATTAGCGTCATCGCTAATTTTCAAACGGTATGAATAATTAAGATAACCACCGATCCTATTCGTGATACCTTTTCTCTCACTCAAGAGAATAAGTCCTATTCCGGCTTTTTTAGCAAGCAGACTTCCGTCAAGAGTAAAGATATTTAATTGAGGAGCATTTTTAAAACCTGTCCATTGTGCTTTGCTTAAAAGCATAGCATTAGTATTGTCTTCATTTCCGGTAAAAGCCGGATTGTAGATCATTGGCTTGAAGAAAGCATGACTATACATTCCGACCTGTTGACCAAAAGCAAACAGACTTATTAAAAGAAATAAAATTATTATATATAATTTCTTAGTCATCATTTATTCCTGATAATATCAACAGAGCCTTTTACAGGTTTCTGATCATCTTTGAATGTTAAGATATAATAATAAGTTCCATCAGGCAGATCAGTCCCATTATACGTGCCTTTCCAATCGTTCATGTAATCATTCTTTTCATAAACTTTATTTCCATAGATATTATAGATCATTAAAAAATTGCCCGAAAAATTTTCTATATCCTGTATATACCATGAATCATTGATCCCGTCTCCGTTAGGGGTAAAAAGATTTGAAATCCTTCCATTGAAAGTTGGCGGGATAACTGTGATAATAACATTATCAGATTGAACACAGCCAAAGGTATCACTTACAGTAAGTGTATATGTTGTGGTGTTCGAAACAGTTGCAATTGGATTAAATATATTGCTGTTATTTAAGCCGGATGAGGGTGACCATGAAGGAAATCCTAAACCGGAACCATTTAAATTGAATACTGCACCAGCAAAAACAGCTGTATCATTTCCTGCGGAAATTAAAGATGAAGGATAAATGGCAATGTATGCTATTGCGCTTGTGTCGGCAGGACAGCCACTGTTCTGGACAATAGCAACATATAAGGTTGTTTGAGTAATATTTGAGTAGATCAGATTTACGGAAGGATTGCTAATAGGTGTCCATGTTATACCATTATCAGTTGATGAACCCCAACCCATTACGGAGCCTGTAATGCCCGATAATGATATAGTATCACCATTAACACCCGAACAAACTGTATCGTTACCTGAAATAGTTCCTGCAGAAGAAGGTGGAAGTACAGTAATCGAAGCTTGAGTTGAAGTATCGGTAGGACATGCAGGGCCATTTTGAACAATCGCCTGATAAATTGTTGTTTGAGTTATATTGGTATACGACAGAGTTGTGGTAGTGTTGGTTATGTTGGTCCAGGTAGTACCGCCATCTGTTGAAGATTCCCAGGATAAAGGATTTCCTGTATTGCCGGTAATATTAAGTGATCCGCTGCCTGAAGGTCCGCATGAAGTTATACTTCCATTTATTGTTCCTCCATCTGAGGGAGCATAAACCGTGATACAAGATATTGTAGAGGTGTCAGGAGGAAATGCACCATTCTGAACGATTGCTCTATAACATGTTGTTTGTGAAAGGTTATTATAGCTTTGACCAATTTGAGGAGGTGCAGGAGGAGGGCCCGGAGTTCCGGACCATGAAGTTCCGGTTGCGGTCCATGTGATCCCATCAGTTGAAGATTCCCAGAAATAAACTGTACCGGTAAATCCGGAGAGAGAGATGAAACCTGCATTCGTAAAAGCGCAATATGTATTAGCCCCGGAAGTAGTACCTCCGACAGATTGTGCTTTTGACCTAAAGGACAATAAACTCAATGAAATAATAACAAAAAGTGTGGTAAAGAATCTCATATCAAAAAGTTTACGAAAGTATAATTTTTTGTGGATTCGTTTGTTAAAAAACTATTATAATTTAAGTTTCTTTTCATGCTTACGGTAAATATAAACTAATGTTGCCTAAGTTCATTGTTAATAAAATTATAATGCCTGCTTTATTACCTTTTTTAAAATAGTGCTGGTATAAATTTTTTGGTTCTTTTATAAAAGAATCAGATGAAGCCAACCGGTACATTTTTATTTGTGGATGATGATCCTGACGAGCATGAACTTCTTACAATTGCAGTAAAAAAACTTGGTTATTCAAACAAGCTTGTTTTTTGCAAAATGGTCGAGAAGCCTTAGATTACCTCAAATCAACCAATAGTGAAACCTTCATGATATTATGTGATGTTAATATGTTATGAATGGCATTGAACTGAAACAATTCATTGAAAACGACTCAGAGCTTAAGGGAAAAGCTATTCCTTTTATTTATCACAGCAGTACTTCAAGTTCCACAGAAATAAAATTTGCTTATTCATTGAATATTCAGGGTTAATTTACAAAATCCATGAGATTGAAGGGACTATAGCCAGTTTAAAAAAAATTGTTGAATTCTGGACAGATTGCATTCATCCTAAAAATCTAAATTAGTTATTCAGGTGAATTTTCAGAGAATGAAGGAAGGTCTTCATTGGCCGGCCCGTTTATAACTTTCCCTGAATATGTGAATCGACTGCCATGGCAGGGGCAATCCCAGCTTTTCTCATCTTTATTCCATTGGACCATGCATTTAAGATGAGTGCATTCTGCAGATACAAGATATAATTTTCCCGAAGGGTTTCTGTATGCACCGCACTTCTGTCCATCGAGTATCACCACTTTTCCTTCATCCTCTTTTATTGAAGATAATTCGGTTGTATCACGGTAAAACCATTTTTTTAATACTGCCACCAGATCTCCTTTTAGCATTCTGAAAAAAGGTTCACTGGCTTTTAATATGAATCGCGATGGTTTATAGATCTCTTCCCATCTGTTTTTTACACCATTTATCAGATCCGTTACAAGTAGGCCCCCGATTGTACAGTAGGTCATACCAATCCCGGCATCACCTGTAATGATGTAAACATTCTCTTTGTCAAAAACATTCTTTCCAATAAACGCGATCGAATCCATAGGAACCAACACTTCACCCGACCATTTAGAAACAACTTCAGCGATGGGAAAACGTTCCTGAGTCCATTTTATAAGATCATTATATCGTTCTTCTTCAGACTTTCCTTCATTAATACCTACAATATGATCCTCTCCTCCGCAGATCAGAAGATCATGTTCATCGTTGTGCGATTGAAGCCGGACATAATGATAAGGTGTGCTTGTGTGAATTGTTTTATCACCGGTATCCCACCACAAGGCCCGGGGTATACTGTCTTTTTTAATAAGCGCTGCAATAACATAACTTCTATGTGCCCATTGCTTGAGCATAGTCGCGTACTTGTTATTGACAGGAGCATTGGTGGCGACAACAACATGCTTAGCGCTGATCTTAAAACCTTTGCTGCTCACAATTCCTGTATGATTGATTTCAGAAGCGTGTGTGTTAATGAAAATCAATCCGCCTTTCTTCTCAATTGCTTTTGATAGGCCGAGAATATATTTGAGTGGATGAAATTGAGCCTGATCAGGATAATGAATGCATTTCTTTTCTATTGGAATTCCCGGAGTATTATCAAGCATCATCGCATTGATATTGCACTGTTGCAAAGTGTTTAGTTCTTTGTACAAATTTTCCTCTTTGTCGGAAGGATGTAAAAATAAATATCCGCTTAAGCGTTCAAAATCACAGTTTATGTTTTCTTTTTTTACAACCTCCTCAATAAAATTTATTGCTTCTTTATGGCTTTCAGCTATTAACGCATTGTTCTCTTTACCAAAGAACTCTTCCATTTCATAATAACGGTTATCAAGCGCGGTAACTATCTGTGCTGTCGTTCTGCCTGTCTCTCCGCTGCCAATATAGCCATCTTCGATCACGATAACTTTCTTTCCGGAACAAACCATACAATAAGCAGTTGTTAATCCTGCCAGTCCGCCTCCCACGATAACAACCTCAGTTTCCAGGTCGGATAATAGTTCCGGAAAAAGACGTGTATCTAATCCTGGTTCATACCAGCAGCTTATATTTTTTCCGGCAGATAGTTTTCCGTTCTGGACATTATCTGATCTATGATCATCCATAAATAATATTATTTAACCCCGTCAACAGGATCAATCTTTTGCTGTTCAGCTGTTAGAGAAACTCCTATGTGATGTTTTTGAACCAGTGCCCAACCCAGAAATCCTGCGATCAGAGTAAGTACAAAACCTGCGGTCGTCATCACAATTGCTGAAGTCGCATCAGGTAATGTATCCTGTGTATGGTCGCATTCCAGATATATATTCGCTCCGAATAATGCCAGAGCTGTTACATTACATAACATGTGAGCAATACCCACTTTTTTTGCTTTTTTAATTCTTGGAATGTTAAGCCAATCGATGAAGCCTGGCAGTGCTGCAAGGGCTGCAGTTGCAACTCCGGCAATGTTTGCTTTTAATGCCACCTTATACCAAAAAGGATCCATGTTATTTGCATATACAATAAAACAAACCATTGCAGCGGTATAGAACGCAACAGGAAAAGGGACAAGCATTGCATGCAACGGGTGTCCCGCAATTTTGATTTTGCTATACATAAGAAAGTATTTAGAGGTTAATATTTATTAATCGCTTATTAGATGACAAGAAATATACCTGAGCGGTGATAATTGGATGCGTAAATAGGGTAGTTGTTTTTACAAAAGCCAGGATGCGCTGACTGTGAAAATTTTTCCACGGAAGCTTTGGAAATTTAATCTTTTGCTGCGCTGTTATTTATCGCTATGTAATAATGTGCATTTTCATCTCTGTCAGTCAGCATTGATCTGATCTCTGTAAATTTCAGATCATCAATCCGGCTGTGAAGTTCATGAAGCTGATCAGTGTTTAAGATCAATACAACAGGATCATGGCTTGTATAGCGGGTTTGTATTGCATCGAGATTCGTTTCCTCTTTAACGTCTTTAAATGTTGAGCCGAGATAAAAAGGCAGACTTGGAGGATGTCCTTGGGTATTAGCAATAAGGACTGAGCTTTCAGAAATAGCATGTACTCTTGCAAAATCCGCTATTCGTTTAGAACCATTTTTTAGCTGATCCGCCTGAGGAAGAAGAATTCCCCAAACGAGGATCTGAAACAAAATGTTTGTTCCCAATAATAATTTAATGAACTGATGTGATCTTAGATTGAATAATGTAAGCAGAGCGCCAATTAACAATAAAGAGGATGCTATAGTGAATGTTGTTCTTATTTCTGGGGGGACATCAATGAGATAGGGTGCAGCCATTAAAGACGCATAGATGATCAGGATAAAAAAATAATGACCGATGATCAATCCACCTGCAGGTATATTCTTGTTGTCAAAAAAGAACAGGATCTCTTTTCCGATAAGTATAGCAAGAGGTATGTGTGCCGCTATAACATATGCCGGAAGCTTGCTTGGCGACCATTCATAGAGGAACCAACCTGAAATGAACCAGGTGCTTAATAAAAAAGGAACACCTTTATCTTTCCTGAAGATATCACTTCCGGCTCTCCAGAATGCTTTTGGTAGGAACATAAAGTAAGGAATGAAGAAAACAAACATACTTAGAAGATGTGTTCCCGGGGGGCCGGTTTGGCCTAAAACACTGCTGTTTACACGTTTTAATATGTACCAATCGATAAGCCAGGTAATGAAGACACCACCGTCCTTCTGATTAACTAAATACCCCCAGATGAAAAGCGGTAGACAAGCCAAAGGAAGAAAGAACCATGGGTGCATACTGAAAAGATTCTTTCTGTTTGGATGAAAAATAAAAAGAAGTACAGCGAAAACACCTGTGAATAAAACAATAGGAGGGCCTTTGGTTAATAAGGCTAAACTAAATGCAATCCAGAAAGCGATGTTCCATTTTACGGAACGTTGCTGGATTATATTCAGCAATGCAAATGCACAAACGGTGGAAAAGAAAAGAAGAGTAGCATCTGTAACTGAAATCTTCGCAAGACTCGGAATAAATAAAGAAGTACTTAAAACTACAACGCTAAGAAATGCTGTTCGTTTTCCGAATAAAGATTTTCCTGCGAAGTACATCAACAGATAAGTTGAAAAAAGAAATAATGCAGAAGGGAATCGAACACTGAATTCATTGATTCCAAAAAGTAAATAGCTGAGACAAATATCCCAGAAATGCAAAGGAGTTTTTCTGTGTATCTCAGACCAGATAAAATCAGGAATTAGCCAATTTCCTGATTGAAGCATTCCTCTTGAGAAGCCTGCATAAGCAGCTTCATCCTGGTCCCACAAACTTACATTGCCATTGTTTATGAGAACAAGTATAGCAAGAAGTAGAAAATACAGAAGTGGTATATGCTGCTTGTATCTGTCTAACATAATATATTATTAGGCCTATTAAACTTAAAGATTCTGCATAAAATAATCAGTCACTTTCTGATAAAGATGCTCACGATCTTTTCCAAGTACATTGTGTTCATGTCCCGGATAAACAAAATAATCAATTTGTTTCTTTTTGTCAACGCAGGCTTTAAGAAACATCATGCTATGCTGCCAAACAACTACAGGATCCTGGGTTCCATGGATGATAAGCAATTTGCCTTTTAGATTATCGATGTAATCAATAGTACGTGATTCTTTATATCCTTCAGGATTTTCCTGAGGAGTATCCATATAGCGTTCAGTATACATAATTTCATAATACTGCCAATCGATAACAGGTCCTCCGGCTGCAGCAGCTTTAAAAATATCAGGATAACGAGTCATGATACTTGTTGTCATGAAACCTCCATAGCTCCATCCGAATAAGCCCATGCGGTTTGCATCAACATATTTTTGTGATTTTAAATATTCAATCCCAACAAGCACACCCACATGACGGAATATTGCCTGTTCAAAAGCTAATCCACGATTCGCACTTCCTCTTCCGTCTATTGTAAATACTACAAATCCACGTTCAGCCATGTACTGGAACCACAGATCTCCTCCGCCATTCCATGTATTATTGATCATCTGCGCACCCGGACCATTGTATAAATAAACTATCGTTGGATATTTTTTCGTTGAATCAAAATCCACCGGTTTGAAAAGCCTGCAATAAAGGTCGTCTCCGCTTTCGCTTTTAAGAGTGAAGATTGACATCTTACCGAGCTTATAATCTTTTATTGGATTAGGAGCATCAAATATTGTTTTAGATGATTTTCCATTTGTGCTTTTTAAATAAATTGTTCTTGGTGTTTCAGTACTCTGATATTGATCCAGAAAATAAGTTCCTTTGGAGTTAAGTGTAATTGTGTGAGTTCCATCATTGGCAGTAAGCTTAGTGACCGAACCTTTTTTAAGATCAACGCTATAAAAATTACGGGTGATACCGCTTTCTGCTGTTGATGAGTAAAATGCTTTGCTGCCTTTTAAGTCGAAACCTGCAAGATCCGTTACTATCCATTTACCTTTCGTAAGCTGTTTAATCAGTTTACCTGAAATGTCATACAGATATAAATGGTTGTAACCATCGCGTTCACTTTGCCAGATAAACTGTGAAGGGTTGTTTGGAACAAACACCAATGGATGCATTGGATGAACGTACTTATCGTGTGTTTCTTCAAAAAGTGTTTTTTCAAATAAGCCGGTGACTGCGCTGTAAGAATTCAGCCACAAATGATTTTGTTCCCTGTTAAGAACAGCGATGTAAATGTGCTGCTCATTCGGGCTCCAGGCAATGTTTGTAAGATATTGTTCTTTAGGTTCTCCTGTTTTAATAAAGACTGTGTTGCCGGAAGAAACATTATAAATACCAACAGTAACTTCATGACTTTTTTCTCCCGCCATCGGATATTTTATGTTTGTATTTGCAGCGGGTTTGGCTGCCCAGTCAATGATAGGATAATCAGTAACCATTGTCTGATCCATTCTATAGAACGCAAGAAGAGTCCCTGAAGGTGACCAGTAAGTGCCTTTAGTAATTCCAAATTCATCACGGTGAACTGACTGTCCGTTCACTATATTTTCATTCTGTTCATTGGTTACAATAAGCTGATTGTTCCCGTCAAAAACAAAGAGATTGTTCTTAATAGTGTAAGCCATATAATCAGTCTTGTCTGCAATGTCTTTATTAGCCGCCTCATTAAGGAATTCCTTTGGAGAAACTGCACTTGCTTTTTTTGTTTTAAGGTCATACTGAATCAGTTTTTTTTCAGATTCAAATGTGAACTGATCCGAGTTTTTCCAGCGAATTAAAGGAAAAGCTTTCAGCTGTTTTTCTGCTCCATCAGTGAGCGCAGAATTAAGCTGAGACAAAGAAACAACATCCTTTAAAGCATTGCCTTCCGCTGTTCCTGTTACAAGCACATCCTCTGAGTTCTTATTGTCGATATAATAGTAAGTGTCCGTGTTTTTTATCCAGGCAAGCTGTTTTAATCTCGCTGGAGCAAGAGATGTTTTTTGTTTAACAACAGCTTCTTCCATTGTAAGAAGTTTAGATTGCGCAAAAATGATATCAGATGCAAATAAAAGAGAAATGAGTAATAAAAACTTTTTCATGGATTCGGATTTAAAATAAAAGAGCGCACTTGAGATGCACTCTTTAAAAATAGTACTTAGTATCGGTATGTATTCATTTTTAGTATTATCGGTTTCAATCAGAGATAAATGGTTTTACTTGATCGCACCGCCATTATTCATATCCGGCTTAGTCGGAGCAACAAAGCTCAATTCACCTTTATTGTTTTCGGCCATGAGTATCATTCCCTGACTTTCTATTCCCTTGATCTTTCTTGGTGCAAGATTTACAAGAATACTTACCTGCTGCCCGATAATATCTTCAGGCTTATATGATCCGGCAATACCGGAAACAACCGTACGCTGATCAATACCTGTATCAATAAGAAGTTTCAATAATTTATCAGTCTTAGGGACACGTTCCGCTTCCAGGATAGTTCCTACACGAATATCCATTTTGGAGAAATCGTCAAACGAAGTTTCTCCTTTTGCGGGTTCGATTGCAGTTGATTTTTCCAACTCGTTCTGTTTTTTTGAATCTTCTAATTTCTGAACCTGAGCCACAATAGTTTCATCCTCTACTTTTTCAAAAAGTAAACTGGCTGTATTTATCTGATGTCCGGGTAAGAGTAAATTTGTGCGGGTTGCATCTTTCCATTTAAGTCCTTCATTCAAATTTAACATCAGGCTAAGTTTCTTTGATGTGAAAGGTAGGAATGGTTCCATTAAAACAGCAAGATTCGAAGAAATCTGTAAAGAGATATTCATGATTGTCTGAACACGCTTTGCATCTGATTTAATAAGATTCCATGGTTCATTATCTGCAAGGTATTTATTACCTGCACGGGCAAGATTCATTAATTCTCCAAGTGCTTCGCGAAAGCGATATTGTTCTATGCTTGCTGCAATTTTTGCAGGGAACTTACTGATCTCATCAAGTAATAGAAGATCAGTCTTTGTGTATTCAGAAGCATCCGGAACTTTTCCCTCATAATATTTATGAGTGAGTACAAGTGTTCGGTTCACAAAATTTCCAAGAATGGCAACAAGCTCGTTATTGTTTTTAGCCTGAAAATCTTTCCAGGTAAAATCATTGTCTTTTGTTTCAGGTGCATTCGCACAAAGCGTGTAGCGAAGAACATCCTGTTTGTCTTTAAATTCAAGAAGGTATTCATGAAGCCATACTGCCCAGTTACGAGAAGTGGATATCTTGTCACCTTCAAGATTTAAAAATTCATTTGCCGGTACATTTTCAGGAACGATATAAGATCCTTCAGCCATCAGCATTGCAGGGAAAATAATACAATGAAAAACTATATTGTCTTTTCCGATAAAATGAACGAGCTTCGTTTCTTTGTCCTTCCAGTATTTTTCCCAATCCGGTGTAAGTTCTTTGGTTGCTGAAATGTAGCCGATAGGCGCATCAAACCAAACATATAATACTTTTCCTTCAGCATCAGGAATAGGAACCTTTACTCCCCAATCAAGATCGCGTGTCATTGCACGGGGCTGTAAACCTGAATTTAGCCAGCTTTTACATTGACCGTATACATTTGATTTCCATTCCTTGTGAGAGTCTATGTAAGCTTCGATCTGAGGCTGCATCTTATCAAGCGGCAGAAACCAGTTCTTGGTTTTTTTCAGAACAGGCTTTTCGCCCGATAAAGTAGATCTGGGATTTATCAATTCGGTCGGACTCAATGACGTTCCGCATTTTTCACATTGATCTCCGTATGCATTGTCGTTGCCGCATTTTGGGCATGTTCCTATTATATAACGATCTGCAAGGAACTGATTTGCTTTCTCATCAAAATATTGTTCGGTGATTTCTTCATTAAATACACCTTTATCATAAAGTGTTTTAAAGAATGTTGATGCCGTTTCATGATGAACTTTGGAAGAGGTACGGGAGTAAATATCAAATGAGATTCCGAATTCTTTGAAAGAATCACCCATGATCTTATTGTATTTATCCACTACCTGCTGAGGAGTAACGCCTTCCTTCTTTGCCTTGATTGTAATAGGCACTCCATGTTCATCAGAACCGCAGATGAACTTAACATCTTCACCTTTTGAGCGAAGGTAACGCACATAAATATCTGCGGGTAAATAACACCCAGCAAGATGTCCGATATGAACCGGTCCGTTTGCATAAGGTAAAGCTGCTGTAACTGTATGTCTCTTAAAATTCAAAAGTCTATAAGTTTAAAATTCAAAAGTTCATTCGCCTGTTATGAATAGTCATTACAAAACTTTTGACTTTCACTCTTTTGACTTAGAACTTATTAGTAAATTGCGGACTAAGATAAGAATTTGTACTGATTTACTGTTAAAATGACTACACCATCCTACTTAAAAAAAGGCGATAGAATCGGCATCGTGGCATGCGCCCGAAAGATCTCAAAAGAAGAGCTTCAGCCGGCTTGTGATATGTTTAAGGCGATGGGCCTGGAAGTTGTTTTTGGAAGGAATCTTTTTAAAGAAGATCATCAGTTTTCAGGGACCGATGCTGAACGTGCGGAAGATCTGCAAGTAATGCTTAATGATTCATCCATTAAAGCAGTAATAAGTGCGAGGGGTGGTTATGGGACGGTTCGTATCATTGATAAGATTGATTTTACTCAGTTCAAAAAAAATCCTAAATGGATCGTGGGATACAGCGATATCACTGTGCTTCACTCACATATTCATAATTTAGGAATTGAAACAATTCATGCAACAATGCCTATTAACTTCAGTAAAAATGGCGAAGCTGTTGAAACTTTACAAAAGGCTTTATTCGGAGAAAAATTAAACTACGAAGTTGAATCTAATTCATTGAACAGAAAAGGGAATGCAGAAGGAGAGCTTGTTGGTGGTAATCTTTCACTATTGTATGCATTGAATGGAAGCGGATCAGATATTGATACAAAAGGTAAGATACTTTTTATCGAGGATCTTGATGAATATTTATATCACATTGATCGGATGATGATCAGTATGAAACGAAGCGGAAAGCTGGAAGGCTTGAAAGGACTTATTGTTGGCGGCATGTCGGATATGAAAGATAATCTTGTTCCTTTTGGCAAAAAAGCTGAAGAAATAATTTTGGATGCTGTGAAGGAATATGATTTTCCTGTAGCTTTTAATTTTCCTGCAGGGCATATCGATCGAAATTTAGCCTTGATCTTTGGAAGAAAAGTAAGGTTTGAAGTGGGAAATAACTCGCGGCTGTTTTTTTAGTGACGCACTCTATTTACTTTCAAGGATTCTTTTTAGATTGATCAGATCTTTTGTGTTAGCTTTTTTCATCATAAAGGACATCAAAGGAGCCAATAATTTAGAGAATCCTGTTGGATTACCTTTATTTCTCAATGTCATTTTTGTTTTGTTGTTCTCAATTGCGGTCCAGGTATAAGTTGTTTCCATTGGAAAAGGGCCTTCTGCTGTTCGCATTACTAGTTTTTGATTCAGGATAAGCTCTGTAAATTCATAAGTATATTCCAGCTTCTTCCCAAGGAAATGAGCTACAAATGCTACTTGCGATCCCACAGTTAAGGGTCTTGATGTTTTCCATTCAGCAGATTTTATATTAACATACCATTCCGGTGCATTGTCAGGGTTACCAGCATATTGAGCAACTACTTCAACCGGCTTATTAATGATGATTTCTGTAAATACGTCTACCATTGAGTAATGTTCTTTAATTAAATTCTATTTCTTTCCGAAATAATCTTCATCAAGCTTGTAATTGGAAACAACAATTGTGGGAGTACCTTTTACTTTAAAAACATAGTAATACACCTTGTCTTTGTTAAAGTAATTCACATCATTATATTTCGGGCTTTTAAATGTACGTTCGTCTTTAAAGAAGTTAACCATCTGCTTGTATACATCATCGAAGTTGTCCGAATAGCTGTTCTTACTTCCGCTTATAAAAGAAACTTCAGCAATCTGTTTTGAACCATCGATCTTCGAAAGTACCATGATCTCACCAATGTCTTTTGTTCGGTCGGTTTGATTGGAATAATAAGTAGAGCCCTGCATTAAAGCATTCTCGGCCTTTTGAAAATTCCTGTCGATCAGAGAAAAATGTTTTTTTGTCAGTTCATCCGTAGTAGTTGTTCTGGAATAGGACATGCAGTTTTTAATGAATCCAAAAGGCATTAACTGAGCGAAGGATAAATTGCTGAAGCAGATACAAATTATAAAAAGCTTAATTTTCATAGAAGTGAATTTTGATGATGAAAAACGCCCTCGTGATTTGCGAGGGCGTTTTTTAAGTTGTAAATAAAAAGAATCTTATTTCTCGAACTTGTTATAACCTTTCGGGATCTCAAATAAAGCCGGGTCAAGTTCTTTTTTAGTGATCTTGGTAACTTCTAATTTAGTTGTTTCTTTTCCTGAAAGATCTGTTTGAATAGATAACATTGGGAACATGTTCTTTGTATCAGGGATCTGTAAAAAATAAACAGATGATTTGTCTTTACGATTCAACTGGCGTAACATCTTTTCAAAGAAAGTAAATTTACCATCTGCTAACCAATAAGTAATAATGATTCCTTCTTCCTGGTTAGTCACAGTGTATTCAGTACACTTATATCCCTGAAGGTTTTTTACATTCTGTCCTTTTTTAACAACGCAGCTTCCTTTAATGGTGGGAGCGGGAGGATTATTGTTTGTCATATAAAGCTTTCTTTCAATGTTTAAAGACATCATGGTTTTAGCTTCCATATCTATAAGGAAAGTACCTTCCACCTTATGCGATTTCGATCCGATCTCATCAATCTTCACATTATTTCCTTTTACGTAATACACGAAATTGGTCGTGTCTGTTGTGGTTTGTTTTTTAAATTCAATAACACCTTCAAAAGATTGTGCTGAAGCTGAGAAAGCATAAAGAATAACCATGCTCAGGACTGAAGTGATTTTTAAGAGAGATTTTTTCATTTGTATATAGTTTGTATTTGTTTCTGATTCGTGTTCTGCTAAAATAGTAAAATTTTTAACAGGCCGGCATCCCTTTTCAAAACCCATACCAAAAAATGAAAACTTGTGTTTATATTCTGAAAAACACCATATTTGCAGACTACTCCTCAAATTTATTGTTAACGAAGCCACGATGCATTCAATGAAAAGCGTTTAAGCTTCCGCGTATAAAAATATTATGGCTGAACACAACGAAACAGGAGAGAAAGGTGAAGTGCTTGCTGCAAATTACCTTAAGAACAAAGGTTACACAGTTATGGAAACAAACTGGCGTTTTAAAAATCTTGAGGCAGATATTATTGCGATTATTGATGATACAATGGTAGTTGCAGAAGTTAAAACAAGAAAATCGAATTTTTTCGGTGAACCGGAAACATTCGTAACTAAACAAAAGCAGCGTAATCTTATAAAGGCTGCTAACGAATATGTTGAACGTTACCAGATCGATCTGGAAGTGCGTTTCGATATCATTTCAGTGATACTGAACAGCAATGGGAACAGTGTTAATCATATCGAGTCGGCTTTTTATCCGCTCGTATAAGTTTTCGCTTTGGCTTTTGTTTGGCTTTTACCTTCTGAAATTGGTTAATACCTGATTTTAAGCCTATCTTTGCAAAAAATTGATCAACAATGGCAAAGGAATTCAAACGTAACAGCAAAACCTCTAAAGACAAAGGTTCAGCTTCAAAAACAGGTAAAGACAGCAAAAAGGGGAAGAAACCTTCATTTGAACGTTATCGTGATGAATCCCGTCCTTCAGATTTCGGAAGTTCAGCTCCAAGAAAACGTCCTGCCGGTTTTGGGGATGATAAGCGAAAGCCTTTCGGTGATAAGCCTGCATTCCGCAAAAAACGTGATGATGACAATGAGGATCGTGAAAAGTCATTTGATTCCGAAAAGTCTTCCCGCTCAAGAGAAACTAAATCTTTTGATGATAAACCGTCATTCCGTAAGCGTGACGATGATCGTTCTGAAAGAAAACCATTTAATAAAGAAAAACCTTCACGCTTCAGTGACGAAAGAAAAAGATCTGATGATAAACCTGCGTTCCGTGCAAAGCGTGATGAAAGCGGTGAAGAAAAGCCTTCAAATAACGCTGCAAAAACTTCTCGTTATACAGAAAAACGTAAGCCTTTCGGTGATAAGCCTGCTTTCCGTAAAAAAAACAGTGATCGCGACAGCAATGAACGTCCTTTCAGAAAGAGTCATGACGATGATTTTTACGAATCAAAACCTTCCTTTGTAAGAGAAAGCGATAAGAAAGATACTGATTATGAAAACGAGTATCAGACGAAGAAAACAACCGGACGCACACCAGAAAGAAAAGAGGGAAGCAAAGAAGAGGGTGATAACTATTCCCGTCCTTATAAAAAACGCAGCTATGAGAAAAAAGGATTGGGTAAAGGTCCGTCTAAACCGGAGAAAAGGAATGATGACGGAACTGTTCGTTTAAATAAATACATTGCTAATGCCGGAATATGCTCACGCAGAGAGGCCGATGAACTGATAGAATCAGGTGTTGTTCAGGTGAATGGAAAGATAATTACTGAAATGGGTTTTAAAGTTAAACCTACTGATATTATTAAATATGGCGGACAAACGCTTAAGAAAGAAAAGTTAGTATACCTGATACTTAATAAACCTAAAGATTATATCACAACAGTTGATGATCCGCAGCAGCGCAGAACGGTTCTTGAGCTAATTGCAGGAGCATGCCGTGAGAGGGTGTATCCTGTTGGCCGCCTCGACAGAGCTACAACCGGATTGCTGATGTTCACGAATGATGGGGAGCTTACAAAAAAATTAACTCATCCTCGTTACGGTGTAAGAAAAGTTTATCATGTTGAGCTTGATAAACCTCTGAAGAAAGTTGATCTGGATAAGATCGCTGAAGGAATAGAATTGGAAGATGGGCCGATCAAGGTGGATGAGATCTCTTATGTTGGAGACGGAAAAGATAAGGCAAGTGTAGGAGTTGAGATTCATTCCGGAAAGAATAGGATAGTAAGAAGGATCTTTGAAAATTTTGGTTACAATGTACGCAAGCTTGACAGAGTTGTTTTCGGTCCATTGACGAAAAAAGATATGCCTCGCGGACGCTGGAGATTTTTAACAGAAGCTGAGGTTGGAATGTTGAAGATGATCAGCAGCGAGTAATCCTTTACTTCACGAATAGCTATCGGAGTGTTTCAGGATCCGGGAATATATTAAATGAAAACGCTTCGAATACCCGAAGCGTTTTTTATTAGATCTTAGCTCAAATGAAAAGAATCAACATTCGGTTAAAGAGATTTAAGTTTTACCGCGATTTTTTTGGATTGAAGAATATCTGCTATCCTCAATACAGCATTTGAAATGAAGTTATCGCTGAAGCTTCTTGATCGGATCTTGCCATTGCTTAGATAAGTTAGCTTAATAGTATCACTTACATCATCTCCGTGCTCGTTTATGAATTCAATAGAAACGATCTCGTCATAGCTGAATTCATTTTTCTTGTATAAGACATCTGGAATAAGTGAGCTGACAATGATCCCATTATCATAGAAATGAATCTTGCTGAAAGCCCGGATCATGATAAAGTATCCTGTGATCAGCATTGCCATGGAAAACAAAATTATATCTAAACTGAATCCATCTTTTAAATTAGTTATTGAAAACCAAAGCCAGAAACCTATAGCGAAGATGAGGGATAAAATGCTTTTTGCATTTGAAGAGGATGCGTAAAGCAAATTACCGGAAACAGGCTGGTTCTGATTAGATGAGATTCTGGGTGTGTTTTGATCGGTAATGAATGGATTGGCCAGTGGATCCTGGTTGAGAAGGATACACATATGCTTATAAATTTCCGGATGTAGTTTTTTAAATTCTGCAGGTGATTCAAAAAAAGACTCCACGCAAACTGCAAAAAATTCATTGGCATTTGTGCCTCCATATTCTCTGAAAAAAGGAGAACTTCCTTCTTTAGTTCTTTTGAATTCATCTTTTGCAATGGCCTGCCATTTATCGAAATAGGTATTGAAAAAATAATCATAATCATAATTCTTGAATTTATCGAATCTAAGGGCATGTGCCATCTCGTGAAGTCCGAGATTAACTTTATCATGTGGCTTAGTGTAGCCTTCAAGAAAATGATTCCATGAAAGCACGATCGCTCCAGCAAGGTTGGTTTCTCCCTTGTGGTACTGCTTATTGATCCTGGAATAATATACATTCGGGTAAATGAATATTCTTGAGAAGTGATCAAGAAGGAATTCATCCAGTCCGAATGTCAGCTGAATAGCGGATGCGGATATCAAAATGATCATCTCCTCGGTAAGTTCAATACCTCCACATCCCTGAAATTCTTTGTTATCAATAAAATTGATAAGTCGTTTCAGAAATTTTGTTTTGTCATTCTCATTAAGCTTCTGATAATACACAAATTTGGAGGAAAGGATCATCTCTGCATACTTAAGGTCCGCTCTTTTTTCGGTCCTGTTATTATTCAGTGATCTGAATATGAAGCGCATCAAGTAATACAGCCCGAACATGGGAGCAAAAAATATCGCTGCAATAAGTATGAGAAGCCCTAAACCTTTTACGAATAACAATGTGATCTCTTTTAGAAGAACAAATTTAATCTTTCGAAATGCTTTGGAACCGTGATGGTTAAAATAAACTTATTCACCGGCCGTTATTGATAACATCTGCTTTTAATCCATAGATACGGGCTGAGTTTTTATAAACTTTGTAACAGCGACCAATAAAGATGAATCAATCTGATATTAACGATTCGAATAACTCCGGGATTAAACGAACACCTTCAGTCTTTCGTTTTCTTTTACGACTGTTTATTTTCTGTGCTTCACTTCTGACTATTGTTATAGGAGGAACATTTGTGATTGCTTTTTATTATCAGGATGAAGTGAAGGAATATGTGGTGGGAGAACTGAATAAGCAATTGAACACACAGGTGATCGTTGATGGAAAAGATATAGATTTTACTGTACTCAGCAGTTTTCCTTATGGATCAGTGAATTTTAAAAATGTTAAAGCACTTGATGCTACTTCCGAGCAAAAAAAGGATACATTGTTTAAAGCAGGTCAGATCTCATTGCAATTTAATCTCTCTGATATTTTAAAAAAAAATTATCGTGTAAAAAAACTTGAAATTTCAGACGTAGAACTTCGTGTCAGGATAGATAAGAATGGAAATGATAATTATCATTTCTGGAAAAGAAATACTGATACTGCTAAATCTTCATTCGCTTTTTCTCTCGAGGATATTCAGCTTACAAACATTCATTTATTTTACAAAGATATCAAAGCTAAACAACGTTTTGAAAGCACTGTAAAGTCAGGAAAATTTTCAGGCGAATTTTCAAATGAGACTTACACCTTAAATTCTGCCGCAGATATTTATGTTGATTTTATACGAACCGACAGTGTAAATTATCTGCGTAAAAAAGATGTACACGTTGAGTGTGATCTGAATATTGATAATAAAGCCGGCACCTATAAAATTGCTGCAGGGAAGCTGCAGATCGAAGATCTTTTATTTGAAGTTTTCGGAAGCGTTCTGAATATAAACTCTGAATCCATTGTTAACATGGGCGTGAAGGGTAAGGACATGGATATTCTTTCGATTCTTTCGCTTATCCCGGAAAAATATAAAGGACAAATTAACGAATACGAAAGTAACGGGGAGTTTTATTTTGATGCATTGATCCAGGGAAGCATCAGTAAAACCAGCAGCCCGAAAATTACAGCAGACTTTGGAATAAGGTCTGCAGATATTTCACGTATAAAAGATAACATCACATTAAAAAATGTTTCATTGAAAGGTCATTACACAAATGGTAACAATGAGACAAAGGAGCACTCATCACTTCACTTGAAGGGATTTTCAGCGATAATAGGAACCGGTAAAATAATGGGAGATTTAAAGCTAACCGACCTTAGCGATCCTTCCTTTTCAGGAAATCTGCAAGTAAATGCAAGTTTACAGGAGATACAGAATTTTGTGAATATTGACACGATCGAAAGCATTAACGGACAGGTAAAAATGAATGCATCTTTCAGCTGCAGCGCAAAAAACAATAAGCACTCTTATGAAAGTATTGTTACTTCAGGTGTGCTCGAAATCCGGGATGTTGGATTTAAACTGAAAAATAATCCTCTCGATTTTAGCACTATAAACGGGGATTTTAAGTTCGACAATAATGATCTGGAAGTTTTAAATTTTAATGGGAAGATTTCAAAAAGTGATTTTGTATTAAAAGGTTTTTTTCGAAATGTTGTGGGTTTTATAATGAAACCGGATCAGGATATCACTGTGGAAGCATCCCTTAAATCTGATAAGATAGATCTTAATGAGCTGCTCGCTAATAAAGAAGAAAGCGGAAAAAACAGCAACAGGTACAAAGTCAGGTTTTCTGAACATATTGATGCAGATCTGGATACAGAAATTAAGCAGCTGAACTTTAGAAAGTTTGAAGCAAGCAACATTCGTGGAATAATAAAATTGAAGGACAAGAAAATGATAATGGATCCGATTGTTCTACATACAATGGGTGGCATGATCAGTACGAGCGGTTTGATAGATGGAAGTGATTCTACCAAATTCTTTATAACCTGTTTTTCGGAAGTTAGTAAGATCAATATTAAAAAGATGTTCGAAGAGTTTGAGAATTTCGGACAGACCAACATTACGGATAAAAATCTTAAAGGAATCGCGAGTTCTAAAATTCAGTTTGTAACTGTATTGTCGCCTGAACTTGAAATGGACATGGATAAATTATATGCAGGGATTGATATGACCATTGATAACGGAGAGCTGAATAATGTAGAATCAATGAAGAGTCTATCCCGTTTTATTGAATTAAAAGAACTTGAGAATATACGTTTCGCAACTTTAAAAAATCAGATCGAGATCAAAAAGCAGATAATCACAGTGCCGAAGATGGAAATTAAGTCGAGTGCGCTTACAGTAACGTTTTCAGGGACGCATACATTCAGTAATAATATTAATTACAGAATTAAATTATCACTGAATGAGTTACTTTCGAAAAAAGCAAAAGCTGCAAAAAAAGCGAATGATGAATTTGGTGTTGTTGCTGATGATGGATTGGGGCGCACAAATATATTCTTGTCGATGACCGGAAATATTAGCGATCCGGTTATTAAATACGATTCGAAAAGTGCTGTTCAAAACGTGAAGCAGGATCTGAAGGTTGAAAAACAAAATCTGAAAAGCATTCTGAAAGATGAATTCGGCTTGTTCAAGAAAGACAGTACAATGAGGAAGAGTGATAGCAAAAAGGAAAATACCTCGAAGCTTATTATTGATTGGGAAGAAGCAAATAAGAAAGAAGAGAAGAAAGAATTAAGACCCCCTAAGAAAAAAGAAGAAGATGATTTTTAGTCAATTATCGGTCTCTGAACTGTGCTTCTTTGCTAAGATTGGGTCGAATACCTAAACCATCTCTCAAAAAAAATACTTAAATTCGTCTTTGTTAAAAAAAGAACGCAATCCTTTTGAGTATTTATTCAAAAAAACAAGCCTGGAAGTTATGGTTGTTCACTGCAGCTGTATTAATTATCGGAGCATCGCTTTGGTATACTAATACACTAGTTAATAAAATAGCTACTGAAGAGCGTAAGAAGGTCAAGCTTTGGGCGGATGCTATTGAGAAGAAAGTAAATCTCGTAAAATACACCAACGAACTTTTTAAAAAGATCTCAGCGGAAGAGCGAAAGAAAGTGGAACTCTGGGCGGAAGCCACGAAACAATTATCTCAGGATCTTTCCGATTACGGCTTTGTGCTAAAGGTTGTTTCCGACAATACAACAGTTCCTGTAATCCTTGCGGATGAGCATGGTACTCCTGTTACTTCAAGAAATCTTGATTCCACGAAAGAAAATGATAAAATATATCTTAAGCTCCAGATGCAGTCGATGCGTGCGGTACAGGAACCAATTGAGATCAATTTTTATAAAGGGCAGAAAAATTATTTATACTATAAAGATTCGAAATTATTCACAGAATTAAAGATCGTTCTTGATGATCTTATAAAATCTTTTATTTCAGAAGTAGCTGTAAATTCAGCATCAGTGCCTGTTATCTACACGGATTCCACCCAAAAACATGTTATTGAATCAGGAAACATAGATTCTGCGCAGATAAGTGATCCGGTATTACTTGAGGAACAGCTTTCAGAAATGGCAGCTCAGAATCAGCCAATAGAAGTTGAATTCGGTGATGGAACAAAGAGTTATATTTTTTATCAGGAATCAACTTTACTTACTCAGCTGAAATATTATCCTTATGTGATGTTCAGCATCATTGGAGTGTTTCTCCTGGTTGCTTATTTATTATTTTCCACAGCCAGAAGAGTAGAGCAGAACCAGGTTTGGGTGGGCATGGCGAAAGAAACAGCGCATCAGCTTGGAACGCCATTGTCGTCTCTGATAGCATGGCTTGAGTATTTAAGGTCGAAAGGACTGGATCCGGAAACAGCCACTGAAATTGAAAAAGATGTGAAGCGATTGGAGACTATTACTGAACGTTTTTCAAAGATCGGTTCCGTTCCCAAGCTGGATGAAGTTGATGTAGTTAGAGTTTTAACGGATGCAGTGAATTATATGAAATTACGAACTTCAAGGAATGTAATTTTTACACTTGACTCTCCGGCTTCTGCAGGCTTAATAGCAAAACTGAATGTTCCTTTGTTTGAATGGGTGATCGAGAATCTTATCCGGAATGCTGTAGATGCAATGAATGGCAGCGGCTCGATAAAGATCTCAGTTTCTGATCAGACGCAGTTTGTTTATATAGATGTTACGGATACAGGCAAAGGAATTCCTAAATCAAAATACAAAACTGTTTTCGAACCGGGCTTTACCACTAAAAAGCGCGGATGGGGACTTGGTTTGTCTCTTACAAAAAGAATAATTGAGAATTATCATGCAGGGAAAATCTTTGTAAAAAGTTCAGAAACCGATAAAGGAACAACATTCAGAATTGTACTGAACAAATGATCTCAGTTTTGTGTAATGCAAAAAAATAATGGCGGGCATTTATATTCATATTCCTTTTTGCAAACAAGCTTGTAATTATTGCGATTTTCATTTTTCTACATCTTTAAAAAATAGAGATCTATTTCTCAAAGCGCTCAAAAAAGAAGTTGAGATTCAGAAAAATTATCTTGGAACAGAGACAATATCTACCATTTATTTTGGTGGCGGGACACCATCATTGCTGAATCAGAGAGAATTAATGGAGATCTTTGAAACCCTTTACAAAAACTTTAATATCATTTCTTCTCCCGAAGTAACTTTAGAGGCAAATCCTGATGACCTCATTCTTCAGAAAATTATTGATCTTAAGGCAACCCCGGTCAATCGCTTCAGCATAGGAATACAAAGCTTTTACGATGAAGATCTTAAATTAATGAACCGGGCTCATAGATCTGCAGAGGCATTGGATGCGGTAAAGTCTGCTCAGGACAATGGTTTTAGTAATATTACCATCGATCTTATTTATGGTATTCCCGGACTTACAGAACACAAATGGAGAAATAATTTACAGATAGCATTTGCTTTAGGTGTTAAGCATATATCTGCATATTGTCTGACTGTTGAACCTAAAACCGCGCTTGCTCATGCTGTTGCGTCAGGTAGTATTAAGAATGTTGATGAGCAGCAAAGTATTGAGCATTTCGATATCATGCTGGAAGGCATGAGGAACAATGATTTTATTCAGTATGAGATATCCAATTTCTGCAAAGACGGTTTTTACTCAAAGCACAACAGCAATTATTGGCTTAAAGAAAAATATCTTGGATTAGGACCTTCTGCGCATTCGTTCAATGGCGATTCACGGCAATGGAATGTCTCTAATAACGCGCTATACATCAAGGCGCTTGAAAGGAACGAATTGAATTATGAGAAAGAAGTCCTTACTATAAGTCAGCGCTACAACGAATACGTACTTACTTCTCTTAGAACTATCTGGGGCACTGATCTGGATTATATTGAGAATGCTTTTGGAACTGATGAAAAAGAGAATTGCCTGAAAGCAGCAAGAAAATATATTCTTTCGGATCATCTTGTTAATGATGGAAATAAATTATTTTTAACTGATAAAGGTAAGCTTATCGCAGACAGAATAGCGAGTGACCTTTTTACAAGTGCAGAATAATTTAGCTTTCATTTGAATATTTAAAACAGATAGTATGGTATCCAAAATTACATTTAAAGGAAAGAGTTACAATACGGATCTTTCAAAGCCGATCGATATATCGATCCCCCTTCGCACTGGGGAAGAAAATGTGAATGCCTGGTACGTGTCGCCAATGAAAATTGAACCTGTTCGTATGGGTGATTGGGTAGGTGATGTGAAACAGGGAGGTTCTGTAAATTTCAGAAATATTACTTTTAATCCTCATGGAAATGGAACTCATACTGAGTGTGTGGGACATATCAGTAAAGAAGACTATACGATCAATCAATGTCTGAAAAAGTTTTTTTTCATTGCGGAGCTCATCACGATTCTTCCTAATGAAACAAGCAATGGAGATAAGATCATTACGAAAGAACATATTGAAAATTGTTTGGGAGAAAAACGCCCTGAGGCTATTATAATACGAACACTTGATAATCATATCTCAAAGATCAACAAGCATTACTCAAATACAAATCCACCTTATTTAACTTATGAAGCAGCCATGTTTATTCATGAACTTGGAGTCGATCATTTGTTAATAGATCTTCCTTCGGTTGATAAAGAAGTAGATGATGGCAAGCTGCAGGCGCATCACGCTTTCTGGCAATATCCAGGAAACACAAAGCTTGATAGGACGATAACTGAAATGATCTATGTTCCCAACACAATTTTTGACGGCACATATCTTCTCAACCTTCAGATTTCAAGTTTTGAAAATGATGCTTCTCCAAGCAAGCCGGTTTTGTATCAGTTGAATCTTGCATTGTAACTAATAAGGTTTTAACACAGAGGAACAGAGTTAAAGGATTTTCACAGAGAAATAATTCTTAAGAGGAACAGAGGTTTGTGCTGGTCATTTCGAGTGTTTTTTCTTTGGAAAAAATATCTGGAAAGTGTCCGCTTTGGATGATAGCTCACAACAAAGTCATAACTTCAATCATAAAAACATCCTATAAATCTTCGTACTTATTTAAATACACAGCTTTGCTTTTAATCATAAAAATCTTAAAGGTCTGCGTTCCATTCTCAAACAGTATGGCTTAAAAATTCCTAAACGAGAAAGGAGAACTTTTGTTTATGTAAGATGGAAATAAAAAATCCCCTGAATTTCTTCAGAGGATCTTTCAATTAAACTAAACTAAACCAAAACCAATAATTTACATTGTCCAGCAGATTCCCAATCCTACAGGATAAACCTGTGGCCCCTGATCTTTCTTAAATAATCTGCTTAAGCCATAACTAGCATATACTGTAACATTGTTATATCCTATGCGTGCGATTAAATTCATATTGAAAGGTTCAAGATTAAAATCATCACGTTGTTTGATCTTGTAATGTTTATCGTTGATGTCATATTTTTGTTTTGTCACTGCGTGAATTCTGTACGCGAATTCGATACCACCGGCTATATGGAAATTTTTATGAGGATCTTTGCTTGTGTTGATCTCAAGCATTAATGGAGCTCTCAGGTAGCTGACATTCAATTTGTTCTTCTTGTAAGTAATAGAGTCATTGGTTGCCCAGATATAACTCGAGTCAGATTGGATGGTAACGTTATTTGCAAAAGAGTAATGATTGAAATTGAAACCCAATCCGGTTACAAGGTTGATATAATTTTTGTACAGGTGAAAGTCTTTTTCGAATAAGTTTAATCCAAACTGGAATGATTTAGCGTAATCAAGTTCAAGGAAACTTGCACTGGCAGGAAGATCCAGGCTGTTCTTAAAATCCATTAATCCGTTCGAGCCGAATTCGATGCCGTTCCAGTGTTTGAATTCCGCATTGTAATCATGGATAGAATCTTTGGCAGAGATCACTTCTTTATTTCTCTTACTGTCCTCATCACCAATGATCATATATTTTTTTCCTCCCAATCGGATCTTTGTTGTATCGCTTGCGGTTTCATCACCGGTGCCACTCTGGCTTTCACGAACTGAACCTGCTCCGCTGATGTTTACATTTCTGTCTGTTGGATTTCCTTTGTAGATGATATCTCCTGCTCCCGAAACATCTGCATCAATGCTTTGTTTTGCGGATACTTTCGCGCTGCCGGCTCCGGAAGCTTTTACTTTGGTTTTGTCTGATTCAAGATTCGCTGCCTTTAGGTCACCTGCTCCCGAAACACTTGCGGTAAAGCTTTGTGTTGACCCTTTTAAAGTAACATCACCTGCTCCGCTGATAGTGGTTTTGATCTCATTTGCCTTTACATCAAGATTAAGATCGCCTGCACCGCTGGATTCTATTGTAAGCTTGTCGCAAACCAGCTGATTTTCTGATTTCAGGTCTGCCGCTCCGGAAATGTCCAGACTGTTGAGGGTTTTTATATTGACTGAGATCGTGATGTCCTTATCTGTTTTAATGTTCCCTTCGCTTGAGATCAACAGAATCCCATCTTTTATTTCGGTTTTGATCTGGCTTTGAACATTTTCAGGAGCATCTACTTTTACACTGTTCGATTCACTTTGGGTCAAAATGATTTTGAAAGAGTCTCCTGCTTTTATCCCTGTGAAATCTCCGGAGGGTCTTTCCTGAGCTTGGGAAGAGAATACGGTCATGCCTATTAACATTAATGTTCCGTATAGTTTTGATGTGATTTTTTTAATATTCATAATATAAGGTTTTGTTGTTTTTTTTGAATGTGACGACTGTGTATGCGGATTAGTTACAGCCAGGTGAAAATATTTTTTAAAATACTTTTAATGCTTTAATATCCCTTAATTCATTTTTTCCGGAGTTATGTGATTTTTACTAGTTACTAATACTGAATTTAATTGAAAAAGCAACCTTTTGCGGGCTAGTTACATCTTTTAATGAAACTAACATAATACTGTTAAAAACCTTTTCTTTCAATTTTTATAATTCGGGTATTTATGCCATATTTGTAAGTAATTGAATTTTTGATGGAATGATCCGTCTCATTGGGCTGCTGTAAGCGGAGGAGCGGGTGGTGCTTCAGTACCGTTATCCCTGGATAATGTGTTTTTCGATTATAACTCCGTTGGGGATGCCGCATTAAGTATTTCCATTAACGGCACTGCAAAATGTAAGGATCTTATATTTTCGGGCGAGCTTGGTACAACCGTGTTGAATGGTCCAATCAACGCTCATCTTGAAATTTTCGGTTCGTTGGCTTTTTCTGAATATTTTCATAATCAATTCTTAGGAGAAATTACATTTAAATCTACCGGCTCAGCTTCAATCGATTTCAAAACAGCTATGCCTAAAGGCAATATACGTTTTGCCGGAGCCGGTCACAGTATATGGAATTTAAACAGTGATCTTATTCTCTCTTTCAACTCCAAAATAATAATTGAGCAGGGGCGTCTCAATGCAAATCACAAAAATATACAGGCTTTTGGGATCCAATGGTCAGGAACAGCATCAAAGATCCTGGATATTAGTGGTTCAAAAATGGTTGTTGCCCAAATGCCTGATGAAACAGGTACAGCTAACTCCCTGGTAATAAAAAATAATACGTTTGTTTATCCAAGATCTTCAGGTGGGTCAAGAACTGTAGATAGTGTTCAAACAGCTGTAGTGGCCCCTTTGTGTAATACTTCGTCAGATGGTTCTATTACTGTCACAGTATTTTCTTCAACCAGCACAGGGCCATTTGTTATTACATGGACAGGGGGATGTTGTTCTGGTGGATGTACAGGTAATCCTTTACTTGGGATTTGTAATGGTTCATATTTATTAACTGTTACGGATCAATCAGATGGAGAACAGCTTCAACAATTCGTGCAGGTTATTGCTCCAAATCCTATCGGAGCCAATTTTGTAAAAGTGCGACCAACATGTTTTGGAGATTGTAATGGAAGTATGACAGCAAACGTTGTTGTAGGAAGCGGAACTGCGCCTTATACCTATTCATGGAATACAGTTCCTCCACAACTTACACCAACTGCAAGTAATTTATGTGCAGGAACTTATATATTGACTGTCAGAGATGCAAATAATTGTACTCAGAATTTTACTCAGATCTTAACTCAGCCTGCTGTTGTTGCTGCAAATGCTTCAGGTACAAATCTTACCTGTAATGGGGTTTGCAATGGAACAGCTACCAGTGCTGCTACTGGTGGCAATGCTCCATTTAATTATACTTATTCCTGGACATCATCAGTTGCAAGTTTCACACCTCAATCTTCCCAAAGTATAAGCGGTTTGTGTGCAGGCACTTATTCTGTAACTGTACGAGACGATCAAATGTGCTCAGGCACCGGGACTACTATAATTACTGAACCTCCTCCATTAGTTATTACTCCGGCTAGTACTAACATCTCCTGTAATGGAGCATGTGATGGAACTGCCGGTGTAGGAACGGTAACAGGAGGCGTGCCGCCATATACCTATACATGGAATCCTGCGACTGTATTTGGTCCGAATCTTACGAATTTATGTCCGGGTACATATTCAGTTGTAGTTGCAGATCAAAATGGCTGTACACAAACAGCTTCTTTTACTATTACTGAACCAGCGCCATTTACTGTAGCCGTAACCGGTGTGAATGAAAATTGTTTTGGTGGGAATACCGGTTCTGTAACAGCTACTGTAGCTGGTGGAACAGGCCCTTTTGATTACGCCTGGACACCGGGAACAACAACGTTAAATTCTGCTTTAACTACAAATACACTATCTTCTCAATTTGCAGGAACATATGATGTTACAGTAACAGATGCCAATGGTTGTACAGCAACAGGCTCTTTCACTATAACGGAACCTCCTTTGCTTGTTGCAAATGCAGTTGAGACAAACATCACTTGTTTTGGATTGTGTAATGGAAGTGTCACTTCAACACCAACAGGGGGTACTCCACCATATTCCTATGCCTGGACACCAAATTCTCCTCCGCTTACCGGTCAAGGAACTTCCACAATTACTAATCTTTGTCCTAATACGTATTCAGTTACAGTTACAGATTTTCTGGGTTGTACAAGTACACAGGTTGTTACAATAACGCAACCCCCACAAATTACATTAAGTGTTACAAAAACAGATGTTCAATGTAATGGTGCTTGTGACGGAACAGCTTCTGCAACTGTTGGAGGCGGCACCCCGGGATATACTTTCTTATGGGCTCCCGGTAATCCAACCGGCCAGGGAACAGCCAATGTTACAGGTTTATGTCCGGGCACATATACTGTAACAGTTTCAGATGCGAACCTTTGTACAAGAACACAAACGATAACTATTACACAGCCGAATGTTCTTAACGCAACATTAACCGCAACAAGTCTTTTATGTAATGCTGATTGCAGCACTACAATTACCTCCACAGTTTCAGGTGGTACTCCGGGATATACATTTTCATGGGCACCGGGCGGACAAACAACTCCTTCTATAACTAATCAATGCGCTGGAACTTATACATTAACTGTTACAGATGCGAATGGTTGTACACGTGTAGTAACTATTGTAGTTTCACAACCTACACCATTGGTTATAATACCGAGCTCTACCAATGTAACGTGTGCGGGATTATGCACCGGAAGCGCTACAGTTATAGCAGGTGGCGGAACTCCAGCTTATTCATACTCATGGGCTCCTACTGCCCAAACAACGGCTTCTATTTCAAGTTTGTGTGCAGGAACTTATACTGTAACTGTAGAGGATGCGAATAGCTGTACAATGACTTCAACCGTTACTATAACAGAACCCACTTTGTTGTTAAGTAACCCAAGTGTTGTTAGTGATCCATTGTGTTCAGGAAATTGCAATGGTTCTGTAACAGGAGCACCTTCCGGAGGAACTCCACCCTATACAACTAACTGGTTGCCGGGCGCTTATGCCGGGGAGCCAGGCCTAACTATTACAGGTTTGTGTGCCGGTACCTATACCCTTGTAACAACAGATGCTAATAGCTGTTCTTCTAATCAGTCTGTAACAATAACTCAGCCTCCGCCACTTTCGGCTCCTATAACAGGATCTACTTCCAGCTGTAATGTTTGTAACGGAACAGCAACTGTATCGCCTACAGGCGGAACTCCACCATATACTTTTGTGTGGAGTGATCCGAGTGCTCAAACGACAGCAGTAGCAACAGGTTTATGCCCGAATGTCACCTATACTGTTACCATTACTGATGCAAATGGATGTACTGCATCAGGCTCCGTAACTATTTCTCAAACTATTCAGATCACCATAACAACTTCAAACACAACATTAAGCTGCTTTGGGGCTTGTGATGGTATTGCTACCGCGAATGCTGCAGGAGGTGCTAATCCATATACTTTTTTATGGCTTACCGTACCGGGAGGCGTTCAGGTACCAGGAGGAACTGGTCAAACAGTAACTGGTCTCTGTGCTGGTACCTATGAAGTTATTGTTTCCGATGCTAATGGTTGTCTTAACCGTGATTCGATCACTTTTACTAATCCACCTGATATTACTGTTACATCTTCACAGAATAATGCAAGCTGTGGTGGTGTTTGTGATGGAACGGCAACTATAAATGCATTAGGAGGAACAGGGGCATATACTTATTCCTGGAATACTTCACCCGTTCAAAATACTCAGAATGCCACAGGTTTGTGTGCAGGAAGTTATACAGGCACAGTAACTGATGCAATGGGTTGCAGTGATTCAGTAGTGGTAACAATCACAGAACAAATGATAGTTGTGGATAATCCAATTATCTCAGATGCCAATTGTTTGCAATCCGATGGATCGATAACTGTTGCTCCTACAGGAGGAAACGGGACATATTCTTATTTCTGGGGACCAGGTGTGATCACCGGGCAGGGAACTGCAACAGCAACTAATCTACCTACGGGAAACTATACATTAACTATTACTACAGGAAGCTGTACATATAATTTCAATTACCTTATTAGCAATATTAACGGACCAACACTTTCAATGGTTCATACCGATGTAACTTGTAATGGAGACTGTAATGGTACAGCCACCGTAACAGCCAGCGGAGGAGCGGGTGGGTTTGTTTATGACTGGTCTCCGGCAAACCCTTCGGGAGATGGAACTCCGGCTGTAACAGCATTGTGCGGTGGAATTACATATAGTTTAAGCGTAACAGATGCAGCGGGTTGTATCACATTGGATACAGTTACTATAATTGATCCTGCTCCGGTATCCCCTAACCCGGTTGTTGTAAATGAAAGCTGCGGAGGATCTTGCAATGGGTCGATCACATTAAATCCTTCAGGTGGAGTAGGCCCTTACGCATTTTTATGGACTGGTGGCGGACAAACTACCCCATCTTTAACCGGCTTATGTGCCGGTGCTTATACAGTAACTGTAACAGATGCAAATGGATGTGATTCAACTCTAGTGATAAATATTACGAGTCCGCCATTATTGACAGTTGCTGTAACTCCAACCAATGTTCAATGTGCCAATGCATGCAATGGAGAGGCATTAGCGGTTGCATCAGGAGGTTCAGGCGGAGGTTACACATATGTATGGCCGAATCTTCCTCCTTCAAATATTTTGGCTCAGGTTGTTAATCTTTGTCCAGGCCCACAGATAGTTATTGTTACTGATGGCAATAATTGTACAGCAACAGATACAGTTGATATTATCGAGCCGCCACTGTTAACAACAACAACATCTCAGGTTAATTCCAGCTGTAATGCATCATGTGATGGTATTGCAGTCGTTACTGCTGCAGGAGGAACGCCTGGTTATAATTATACATGGACAGGCGCAGCAGGTATACCTGATAATGATACAGCTTCGGCTTTATGTCCGGCAAGTTATAATGTAACCGTCACAGACGCGAATGGTTGTACTTCTTCACCACTTCCTATAGTTATAACTGATCCTGCCGGAATCAGCCCGGGTGTGACTTTTACAAATCCTCTTTGTAATGGTTCAGCTACAGGAACGGCTACATCCAATGCTACCGGAGGTACTTTGCCATACACTTATGACTGGAATCCCGGAACTCCTCCAGGTGATGGTTCGGCATCAGTGACCGGACTTGTTGCAGGACCTTATAGTCTTACTATTACAGATGCAATGGGTTGCTCAAATACTCAGAACTTTACACTCATAAATCCATCGATACTAAATGCAAATCCTTCAAGCACAAGCCCATTATGTGTGAATAGCTGTAATGGATCTGCTACGGCTACGCCAATAGGTGGAACTGCGGGAGGTTATAGCTTTTCATGGTCTCCAGGTGGTGCAATTACACAAACAGCAACAGGTTTGTGTCCGAATGTATATACTGTTATAGTTGCAGATATTAACGGTTGTAGAGATACTGCAAGTATTGCGGTTGTAAATCCAGCCGGCATAGACGTAGCCGTTTCTAGTACGCCTTCATCATGTGGTGTATGTGACGGAACAATATCTCTTACTCCTTTAACAGGGATTCCATCTTATTCATATTTATGGTCACCTGCTCCTACAATTGGGCAGGGAACAGCTAACGCCTCATCTGTTTGTGCAGACTTATATAATGTAACCGTTACGGATGGTAATGGTTGTGATTCTACTTTCGCAATTGCTTTAAGTGATGCCGGAGGGGTAACAAGTGAAATTGTAACAGAGAATGATGCAACATGTAATGGACTTTGCAATGGATCAGGTTCATTGATCCCTGTTGGAGGTACTCCGCCATTTATATATGAATGGACTGACTCGGTTCCGACTATGAATGACAGTGCATTTAATTTATGTGCAGGAGTTTATTTTGTTGAGATCATAGATTCCAATTCTTGTGTTCATTTCAGCCAGGTTAATATTAATGAACCCGCTCCGATCCAGACTGCCGCAGCTATTACAAATGCAGTCTGCAGTAATGTTTGTACAGGTGTGATATCACTTACCACTTCCGGTGGAACGGGTGCTTACAATTATTTATGGGCTCCGGGAAATCCTGTAGGTCAGGGGACATCTACTATAACAGGTTTGTGTCCGGGAACCTATACCGTTACAATTACTGATATTAATTCTTGTACGCTTACCTCCACATTTACGATTATACAATCAACCCCATTAACTGCAGCAATAGGTGCAACTAATATTTCATGTTCTTCTGTTTGTTCAGGTGTTGCTTCTGTGAATGTTCTTACAGGTACAGCACCTTATTTATTTCAATGGAATGATCCGTCCGGACAGGTTAACGATACTGCAACATCTTTATGTGCGGGTTCTTATACTGTTTCGATCACTGATTCAATGGGTTGTATAATTACGCTTGATACAACTATTACTGCAACTCCCGCTGTTAATGCAAACGCTGCAATCACTAATGCAGCCTGCGGACTTTGTGATGGTTCTGCAATATTGGCTCCTACAGGGGGAACTGCTCCTTATTCATATTTATGGAGTAATGGAGATACAGGAACTTCCTCCTCAAATTTATGCGCTGGATTATATTCAGTTAATATCACAGACGCTTCCGGATGTACAAATAATTATTCCATACCGGTAAGCAATACAGGAGGTCCGACAAGTGTTACGATCACTTCAACAAATATTACTTGTGGCGGAAGCTGTAATGGTTCGGTAACCGGAGCAACTCCTGTTGGCGGAACAGCACCATATTCATATTTATGGTTAGGCGCAGGCGGACAAACAACACCAACCATTTCAGGTTTATGTTCCGGAGTACATTATTTAGAAGTAACCGATTCAAATAATTGTTCAGTGATCGATTCGGTTACCATTACACAACCGACACCAATCAATGCAAACCAATTAATAACTGCAGCGACATGTGGTGTATCGAACGGAGCAGTTACACTTTCTCCAAGCGGTGGAACAGGATCATATACTTATGTATGGTCTAACGGCTTGCCGGCAACTGCATCTCAAAGCGGATTAGCAGCTGGTGTATATTCAGTTCAGATATCAGATGGTGCAGGATGTATGATCAATGTTGTTATAACTATCAATAATCAGAATGCTCCATCACTGACAACTTCAGTTACCAATGTAACATGTGAAGGATTATGTAACGGAACTGCAACAGTAATTGCAACTGGAGGTGCTGCTCCTTATCAGTATACCTGGAACGATGTTCTTACTCAAATAACCCCGACTGCGGATTCTCTTTGTGCAGGTGCTTATGCTGTTGAGGTGGAAGGAACAGATGGTTGTATCGCAGTGACTAACGTTATAATTACTGAACCTTCTGCTATTAGCTTCAGCGCTGCAAATACAATTAACCCTTTATGTGGTGGTGACAGCACAGGAATGATAACAGTTATTCCTTCAGGCGGAACATTACCTTATACATATAACTGGATGCCTGGAAATACAACAGGTGACACCTTGTTCAATGTTCCGGCAAATACATATGTGGTAACATTAACAGATGGAAATGGTTGTCTGGATTCACAAACAGTTGTGATCACAGAACCCACACCACTTGTCATCAGCAATACATTTACAAGCCCTACTTGTAACAATGCAATTAACGGTACAATAGATATTACAATTAGTGGAGGCGCACTTCCTTATACTTTTGCATGGATAGGTTCTACTGCAACAACTGAAGATCTTACAGGTCTTGCACCGGGAATATATATTGTTAATGTTACTGATGCAAATGGTTGTACAATAGCTGACACGATCGATTTGTTGCCAGTACAGTCAATTACAGTATTTGCAGGGAACGATACTACATTCTGTCAGAATACATCTGTAACACTTAATGCAGTAAGTGCAACTGCTGTTTCATATCAATGGTTCGAAGTGTCGGGTCCATTACTCGGAACATCATCATCGCTTACACTTACACCTCCGATAGGAATAAGCAGCTATTATGTGATAGTAGATAACGGAAGCGGATGCCAGGATAATGATACAATCACAATAAATTCCCCTTCTGCAATTTCAATAAATGCAGTGATCACAAATGCCGCATGTAATATGTGTGATGGTTTGGCGATCCTTGCTCCGACAGGTGGAACACCACCATATACTTATTTATGGAGCAATGGAGATGCCGGAACAACAGCTACAAATCTATGTGCAGGTTTATATAATGTAAATCTGACGGACAGTGCAGGATGTTCAACAACGTTTGCTGTTCCGGTAAGTAATACAAGTGGTCCTACAAGTCTGGCATTTACTTCAACCAACATTGGTTGTAATGGTGGCACAACCGGAGCTGTTACTTCTGTAACACCAACAGGAGGTATTGCACCATATTCTTATTTCTGGATCACGGGTCAACAAACTACTCAAACTCTTTCAGGATTGGATGCAGGAGTTTATTTTGTCCAGGTAACAGATTCAAGCGGATGTTCAATTGTTGATTCAGTAACAATAACTGAAGTGTTGCCGATCCAAACCAATCCTGTAATTACTGCTCCCGGTTGCGGTGTTTCTAACGGAGCTATAACTCTTAATCCAACAGGTGGAACCGGACCTTATTCTTATGTGTGGTCAGGAGGATTACCAGCTTCGGCATCTCAGACAAACTTAGGAGCAGGTATTTATACAGTTACTATTACTGATAACGGAACAGGTTGTTCTCTGCCTGTTGTCATTCCTTTAAGCAGTCAGAATGCCCCTGCTCTTACAATGTCATCAACTAACCTGAGCTGTAATGGAATTTGTAACGGTACTGCAACAGTTGTTGCTACAGGAACTGCAGCTCCTTACAGTTTTGTATGGAATGATCCTGCCTCGCAAAATACTGCAACTGCAACCGGATTATGTGAAGGAACTTATGCTGTTACAGCAACCGGAACAAATGGTTGTATTGCGGCAGGAATGATAACATTAACCGAACCGCCTGCGATCGACTTTAGTGTTGCAAGCACATCAGAACCTTTATGTAATGGCGATGCAAATGGTATGATCACTGTGATTCCTTCGGGAGGAACTTTACCTTATACTTATAACTGGTCACCGGTTGGCGGCACAGGTGATACATTGGTGAACGTAGGAGCTAATTCATATACTGTTGTTATCACAGATGCCAACGGATGTCTTGATTCACAAACTGTTTTTATAACAGAACCACCGGTTCTTTCGATCAGCAATGTAACAACGAACCCAAGCTGTAATACAATTTCTGATGGAGCAGTGAACGTAACTGTAACAGGCGGAACACAACCTTATTCTTTTGTTTGGAGCGGAGGCTCTACAGCTGTTACTGAAGATTTAACAGGCTTGAGCTCCGGTTCTTTCACCGTGAATGTAACTGATGGAAACGGCTGTACAGTAGTTGACTCAACAGTTTTAATTCCTGTTCAAACAATAAATGTTTTTGCAGGAAACGATACTACCTTCTGCGAAAGCGGCCAGCTGACATTAACAGCACTTAGTGCAACAGCAATTACTTATGAGTGGTTTGCGCTTCCTTCAAATACTCTTATTGATTCTGTTTCATCAATTACATTTACTCCTTCGTCAGGGATAACAAGTTATTATGTCCAGGTTAATAATGGAACAGGCTGCAGTAACGCAGATACGATCACGATTAGTTCTAATCCTGTTCCGTTCGCAAATGCGGGAAGTGATGTAACGATCATTACCGGCTCAAACACAGTTATTGGGGGAAGTCCGACAGGCACATCAGGTGCATCCGTTTTATGGAGTCCTTTGCCTGGATTAGATAATGCAACAAGCTCCAACCCGGTTGCAGCACCTTCCACAACTACTACTTACACTGTTGTTGTGACAACACCTGAAGGATGTTCTGCAAGCGATTCTGTAATAATAACAGTATTACCTACAATCGTGATCCCTGATGGTATATCACCGAATGCTGATGGGGATAATGATGAATGGATAATTGATGGAATTGAGCTGTTCCCTAACTGTAATGTTGAGGTGTATAACAGATGGGGTGAATTATTATTCCAGTCACCTGGTTACAAAGAAAAATGGAAAGGAACATTTAAAGGGAAAGATCTGCCGGTGGGAACATACTATTATATAATTGATCTGAAAGATCCTTTATTCCCTGACGCTTATACCGGACCAATTACTATTTTAAGATAATTAAATTCAACCCTGAACCTTTGAAAGAGGATCAGAAAAAAATAAAAAAGTGAAGAAACTACTGGCCATAATTATTTTCGTTGCAGCTCTTGCTGAGCTACGTGCCCAGCAATTGCCGCATTACAGCAATTACATGCTGAACAATTATCCAATGAATCCTGCTGTTGGCGGAAGCAATTCTTATTTTGAAGGATTGTCTAATAATCGCTATCAATGGATCGGGATCACTGATGCACCGCGTACTTATATGCTAAGCGTAAATGGTCCCACCCGTAATAAAAAAATGGGTCTTGGTGGTTTATTGTTTACTGATATAGTTGGACCTACACGAAGAACAGGCCTTTATCTTTCGTATGCCTATCATATAAAAGTGGCAGAGAAAGTAAGAGTATCTCTTGGTATTTCTGCCGGAATATTACAGTTCATGGTGGACGGATCCAAAATAACATTGCATGACCCTAAGGATAATGTGATCAGTGGCGGAGTAGAGCAGACTATAATTCCTGATTTCGGAGCGGGGATATATGTTTATTCAACAGATAAAAAATGGTATGTAGGAGCAAGCGTTCCTCAGATCATGCAGAGTCGTGTGAAATTTTATGATTACACCTATACAGGATTAAGTCGTCTTGCTACTCATTATTATGTAACCGGTGGTTATAAATTTGACCTAGGTGCAAATTTCAAGATCGAACCTTCTGCTTGTGTTAAATATGTGGCACCGGCTCCTGTTCAGTTTGACCTTGGGCTTCGTGCGATATATAAAGAAAAGATTTGGATCGGTGGTGCGTATCGTCATCTTGATGCAGTTTCTGCAATGGTAGGTTTTGTTATGCAGGAGAATATTACATTTGCTTACGCATATGATTTTACGATGACCAATATTAAAAAGTACAGCACTGGTACTCATGAATTAATGATAGGTATTAAGTTTCATAAAGCAGCTGAAAGCAGCAGCAAAGCAAAAATTCAATAAGTCGTTTAAATGAAATGATCTAATGAAGCCCTTTGAAAGAAGGGCTTCTGTTTTACTTCAAGTTTAGTATTATATTTTATTTTTTGTTAGAACAAGAACAGGTTCACACAAGCCTGAAAACGTTAAGCTGATGAAACAATTAATTACAATTTCATTTATTATTTTAAGTTCTGTATCTTCTTTTTCGCAACCCTTTGCAGATGTGCTGAGTGCTAATTATCAAACCTTCGGTTCAACACATGATAGTGTACCAGGACAAAAAAACAGAACAGATGATTATTTCCTGAACTTCTTTCTTCCAAAAGTTTTTAAGAATGGAAATACTTTATTGATAAGGTTAAATGGGGAAACAATAAACTCCACTATTTACCCGGATTCAGCTTATTCCTATAGACTTTCAAGCATAGCACTACCGGTTGGATTTAAGTTTTTATCCAAAAATAAAAAGTGGGAAACAATTGTAATCGCAGTTCCAAAAATTGCTTCTGATTTCAGAGATAAAACAGATGGTTACGACTGGCAATTTGGTGGAATATTCCTTGAGCAATTTCTTGCAAAAGAAAATTTGAAAATAAAATTAGGATTGTATTACAACAGGGAAGCATTCGGTAATTTCTTTATGCCACTTGTTGGTGTTGATTGGAAAATAAACAAACGCCTGAAATTGTATGGTGTTATTCCTTCTAATTATCGTTTTGAAATAAATATCATTAAGGACAGATTATATGCCGGGCTGTGTTATAAAGCAGCTACACGGTCATTCAGATTATCACAGAAAAATAATTATGATTATGTTCGTTATGATGAGCAGCAGATAAAATTATTCATTGATTGTTTTGCATATAAAAAACTACTGGTATTTTTTGATGCCGGATATTCAATAGGAACAAATCCATTGCAATACACTTTTAACACTTCAAGACTCACTGATGTAAACCCGGTCTATACAAGTTTGAAAAGCTATCCGGTATTTAATATTGGAATTGCTTATCGCGTAAGGCTTGATCTCACTGAGAAAACACCAGATGTAACAAACTGATACTTCAGGAAAAAGTTTTACCCTGATAAAATCCGTATATTAGCAAGACCACTGCAATACTCCTTATCATGAACCACACTCTATTAAACAAGATCCACAATAAAGGATCGTACTTTTTCTTCGTAGCTATAATGCTTTATGCATGCGGTTCAGAAACCACAAATACTTTACCTCCGGTAACCGATACCGCAGTCGTTATTCAGGAATCATCCTCTGAAGAAGGTTATTATAATATTCCTCCTCCGATACAACAAGTACAATTACTTCAGCAGGCAGGAGCATCTTATGATAGAAATATTTTGAATCCCCTGGAAAATATCAGTAAATATGCTGTGACAAACAGTAAGGCATTAAACCTTGGAGTGTATGGCGCAGATCTGAGTTATGCTGCAGTGTTCAATCAGCCACAGGATGTTATTCTTTACCTTAATGCTTCTCAGCGCTTAGCGGGTGAGCTGAATATAAAAGGAGATTTTAATACAGATATAATGAAAAGGCTGGAAAAGGACGGAGGCAATAAAGATTCATTATTAAAAATTGTTTCAGATGTATACCGCAAGTCGAATGCTTCACTTAAAGAAAATGATCAGAGCCATCTTTCTGCTCTTGTTGTTGCAGGCAGTTTTATAGAAGCCATGTATATTGCCACCCAGGTTGCAAAGAATGTAAAAGATAAAGAGGCGATCTATGCAAGAATCAGCGAATTTAAGGGTACTTTGAACAATCTTGTAGGTCTTATAACAACTGCATACGATAGCGATTTTTCAAATATACTTTCTGATCTGAGAGGTTTGAAGAACATCTATGAGGAATCACCGGATGGAAAATTAAGTGAAGAACAAATGCAGAAAATAACGAAACATATTAAGGCTATCCGAATTAGAATCACAAATTCTTAAATATGATAAAATAGTAATCACCTATTCTTCCCGGACCATCTCCAAAAAAATTTATAATAATGCCCGGACTTTTTCTATAGTTTCCGCTTTTTTGGGTGTGAAATTATTTTCCCAACTCCTTCGCTAACATCGGGTTTTGCCCCTATATCCATTGCCTTGAAACAGGCCGGAATTCAGGCATAATTTCTTATAGAAGTTTCCTTGCAATCAGATGAATATGAGGAAAAAATTTTACTTGATTTTTCTTTATCTGTTCATCAATTTATGCATTCAAGCTCAGCAAACCTGGTTATGGGCCAAAGATGCTGTTTCAGGTTCTTTAGAAGCGGGCAACGATGTAGCTGTCGACTCTTTGGGTAATGCATATGTTGGTGGTAATTTCAGAGATGATATAAGCGCAGCTTATGGAAGCAGTTTCTCTACGCGTTATGGCGGGCAGGACGGTTTTGTCGCGAAATATTCCTCCACTGGTACTCTTATTTGGGCCTTCAAGCTGGGCAGTTCCGGAACGGATGATGTTACAGGAATAGCTGCGGATGCCGCAGGCAATTTTTATATAACAGGTAGCTTTCAGAATGTAGCCCAGTTCAAAGGTGTTGCTACATCAGCCAGCATTTCACTTACTTCGGCAGGAGGGACAGACGCGTTTCTTGCTAAGTATAATTCCTTAGGTGAACTCCAGTGGGTAAAACAAGGGACAAATAATAACAATGCTTATGCGTATAAGGTTTCACTGCATTCTTCAAAAATATTTGTTTCTGGTTATTTTGATGGTAACGCAAATTTTAGTTTTGCCGGTAGTAATTCTCTTACAAGTGTAGGTGGTTTTGATGCTTTCTTTTCTGTGCATGACCTTTCCGGGAATTGCTTAATGATCAAAAAAGTTGGAGGCACTGCTCATGATTACGGACATGACATTACAGCGGATGATAATAACTTTTACAGTATCGGGACGTATTTCAGCACATCAGTAAGTTTTTATCGCGACAATACCATTATCGATTCGACTCAAACCAATCTTTCCTCCGGTGAGTCAGATGTGTTTTATTCTGCATATTCCCTCGCTACCGGAAATTTGCTTTGGGAAGAAAGAATTGGAAGTCCATCCGGAAGCTTTGATGATGAAGGATTAGGAATAACACAAAGCGGCAACTATATTTATTTGACCGGAGGAGCAGGGCCAAGCACGATATTTCCCGGAGTTGGAACCATTTCCGGAACAATAGGCGAGAGTATATTTTTATCACAAGCATTAAAAAGTAACGGACAAAACCTCTGGGCAAAGATCGAAAGCGATGGCGGAAGTTCAACACCCGGCCATGGATACGATATCAAAATAAAAAATGATAAGATATGGATCTGCGGAGAATTTTATTCTACTACCAATTTCAGCGGAACTTCAATCATATCCGGTGGTGCTGAAGATATTTTTGTTGCATCGTATAAAACTGATGGAACATTAAGATATGTTAAAAGAGCCGGTGAATCCGGGGCTGACAAAGCTTATGGGCTTGCCATTCACGGTGGAGGGAGCGTATATATTTCGGGACTTGTAGGTGGTTCTGCGGTTTTTGATGCGATAACATTTAATGCTACCAACGGTCAGAATATTGGCGTAGCAAAACTGGGATGCAACAATGGAGGCGGAACTATCAGCGGTACAACGACAATTACTTCTGGTCAAAGTGCAAACCTCACATTTAATTTTTCCGGCACTTCTCCTTTTGATTATACCTACTCGGACGGTACTTCAAATTACAGCGGCAGTACATCATCTTCAAGCGTAACAGTTTCTGTTTCACCTGCTGCAACAACAACTTATTCTTTAGTTGCTTTAACATCCGGAACTTATTGTGATGCTTTACAATCGAATCTAACAGGAAGCGCTGTCATTACGGTTAACCAGGTGATCAATAATAACGTGATTGCTGCAAATCAAACGATATGTCCGGGTCAGATGCCATCATCATTAACAGGAACATTACCATCGGGAGGCAGCGGTTTTTATACCTATGTATGGCAGCAGAGTACTGATAGTATAAGCTGGATCACAGCAACAGGTTTAAACGGTTTACAAAATTACAGTCCCGGTTTCCTTAGTAATAAAACCTATTACAGAAGAGTCGTGAGCGCGGGTTCTGTAACATCAATCAGTAATGTTGTTAGTATTTCGATGTCTGTTATTTCAAATAATTCTATTGCAAGTAGTCAGAGCTTATGTATCGGACAGATCCCTAATCAGCTTACCGGTACTTTTCCTTCAGGTGGAACAGGCACTTTCAGTTATTCATGGGAACAAAGCCAGGACAATAGTTTATGGCTTCCTGGTTTAGGAACCAATACATCACAGAATTACAGTCCACCGGCTCTTTCAGTTGTAACTTATTATAGAAGAATTGTAAGTTCCGGGACTTGTGCATCAAATACAAGTAATATTGTTGTTATAACTATTCCTGATGCCATCGCAAATAATATCATCAGTTCAAATCAGAGTATATGTTCCGGACAAACTGCAAGTCTTCTCAATGGCACAACCCCAACAGGCGGAAACACAGCATATACTTATTTATGGCAGCAAAGTGCAGATAGTTTAGTGTGGTCGAATGCTTCGGGAATAAATAACCTTATCAATTATAATCCGGGAGCTCCTGCTGCCATACTTTATTTTCGGAGACAGGTTTCTTCAGGTCCTTGTGCGCCAAGTTTCAGCAATGCTGTTAAAATAAATGTACTGCCGCTTATCACTAACAATAATATATCAGCAGATCAGACGATATGTTCCGGACAAACACCGGCACTTTTAAATGGAACGTTACCTGGCGGAGGTAATTTCTCATTCTCATATTCATGGGAACAGAGCGCAGATAGTATTACCTGGACTGCAGCTCCGGGTTCAAACACGGTACAAAATTACATTCCGGCAGCCTTAACATCAACAACCTATTTTAAAAGAAAAGCGAATTCCGGATCCTGTGCTTCAGAAAGTAATATTGTTAAGATCATTGTTTTGCCTCTGGTTTCAAATAATATTATTAGTTCAGGTCAAACGATCTGTTCGGGGCAGACTCCAGCTTTACTGAATGGCTCAACACCTACAGGGGGAAATATGGCTTATGTTTATTTATGGGAACAAAGTTCAGACAACGTTGTATGGACGAGTGCGACCGGAACAAATAATTCTCAGAACTATTCCCCTGCACCATTAAGCGCAACTACTTATTACCGAAGAACAGTGAGCTCTGCCATGTGTTCATCTCACATTAGTAATACAATTACAATTACTGTATTTCCTGTAATAAATAATAATATCGTTACTGCATCTCAAATAATCTGTTCCGGACAAACTCCTTCTGTCCTTAACGGTTCTTTGCCTTCAGGTGGAAACGGATCCTATACTTATTTGTGGGAACAAAGCACAGATAGCTCCACATGGGTGAATGCAAGCGGAATAAATAATATTCAAAACTATTCTCCCTCATCATTAGGAGTTACAACATATTACAGAAGAAAAGTGAGCTCAGCAATGTGTTCATCCAGCATCAGCGTACCGGTTACTATCTCTGTTTTGCCTGTTATATCTAATAACCTTATTTCTTCTAATCAAACAATTTGTTCCGGTCAAACTCCTGCAGCTCTTTCTGGTTCTGTTCCTGTAGGAGGAAATAATGCTTACACTTACTTATGGGAACAAAGTTCAGATAATGTTTCATGGACGAATGCTGCGGGAGTAAATAATAATCAAAATTATTCTCCTGGTCTATTAAGTGGTACGGTATATTTTAGAAGAACTGTTGTCTCAGCCATGTGCTCATCAAACATCAGCAGTGTAATTACGATTACTGTTTTACCGGTGATCACAAATAATACTATCAGTTCAGATCAGACCATCTGTTCAGGGCAGAGTCCCGTTATACTGAATGGTTCGGCCGCAGCAGGTGGGAACAGTTCATATGTTTATTTGTGGGAACAAAGTGCAGATAACCTTACCTGGACAAATGCGAATGCAATAAATAACCTGCAAAATTATTCCTCATCACCATTAACCGCTACAACTTATTTTAGAAGAACTGTCAGTTCAGCAATGTGTTCATCGAATACCAGCAATGCAATTACGGTAACTGTTTTGCCTGTTGTCAGCAATAATGTTATCAATGCACCTCAAACTATTTGTTCTGGACAAGCACCTTCAGTTCTTAACGGATCTCTTCCGTCAGGAGGAAATAATACTTACACATACTTGTGGGAACAGAGCACTGATAGTCTTTTGTGGGCAGATGCAAGCGGAATAAATAATATTCAGAATTATTCACCTTCTTCATTAAGCACTACTACCTATTTCAGGAGAACTGTAAGTTCAGCAATGTGTTCATCATATATAAGTAATGTAATAACAATTACTGTTCTGCCGGTCATTACTAATAATAGTATTAGTTCTTCTCAAACTATTTGTGCAGGACAAATTCCGGCTTCTCTGAATGGAACAATACCTTTAGGGGGAAATAATACATATACTTATTTATGGGAAGAAAGTTCTGATAACATTTCATGGAATGTTGCGGCCGGAATAAATAATACGCAAAATTATTCTCCGGCAGCACTTACAAATACAATGTACTATAGAAGAACAGTTAGCTCTGCGATGTGTTCTTCCAATACCTCGCTTCCGGTTACAATTACAGTATTGCCGGTAATTACAGGAAATGCAATATCAACGGATCAGACCGTTTGTTCAGGACAAATTCCCGCTGGATTGAATGGATCTTTGCCTTCAGGAGGAAATAGCTCTTATACATATTTATGGGAACAAAGTTCGGATAGCCTTTCCTGGATAAATGCAAACGGAATAAATAATGTTCAGAGTTATTCACCATCCACTTTAAGCGCTACAACTTATTACAGAAGAACAGTGAGTTCTGCGATGTGTTCATTATCAATAAGCAGCGCGGTTAAAATAACTGTTCTGCCTGTTATTGCAAACAATGTGGTCAGCGCGGGACAAACGGTCTGTTTTGGACAAACACCTGCTGCACTCAATGGTTCTTTGCCTTCCGGAGGGAATAGCTCATTCACTTATCTATGGGAACAGAGTAATGATAACATTTCATGGATCAATGCTGATGGAGTAAATAACACACAAAATTATTCAGCAGCATCTTTAAGCAGCACTACCTACTACCGGAGAAAAGTTAGCTCGGCTATGTGTTCAGAAGCTATAAGTAATGTGATCACTATAACTGTATTGCCATTAATTTCAAATAATATCATTAGTTCAGGTCAAACCATTTGTGCAGGGCAAAGTCCGGCAGCATTATCGGGAACTGTTCCGTCAGGTGGTAATAATTCATACGCGTATATGTGGGAACAAAGTACTGATAGTATTTCATGGTCAGCTGCAAACGTTATAAATACCAGTCAGAATTATTCACCCTCAACTTTATCTGCCACAACTTATTATAGAAGAATAATCAGTTCAGCAATGTGTTCTTCAGATACAAGCAGTATGGTTACAATAATAGTTTTACCTGTTGTCACAAACAATACGATCAGTGTAAACCAGACTATCTGCTCGGGCCAGAGTCCTTCAACTATCAATGGCTCTGTACCTGTTGGAGGAAATAATTCTTATACTTTTTTATGGCTGCAAAGCCCGGATAATATTTCATGGACAAATTCTGCCGGAATAAATAACACACAAAATTATTCACCTTCAGGATTAAGCAGCACAGTTTATTTTAAAAGAATTGTCAGCTCAGCAATGTGTTCTGCAGATACAAGTGATGCGGTTATAATAACTGTGTTGCCTGTCATCTCTAATAATATCATAAGTTCAGATCAAACCATATGCTTTGGACAAACACCTTCAGGATTGAACGGATCAATACCTTCGGGCGGGAATAATTCATTTACTTATTTGTGGGAGCAGAGCAATGACAATACTGTTTGGTTAAGTGCGACTGGAGTTAACAATGCTCAGAATTATTCACCATCAGTTTTAAACAACACAACTTTTTTCAGGAGGATTGTCACATCCGCAATGTGCTCATCTGATACCGGAAATGTTATTTCAATAACAGTTTTACCTGTTATTACTAATAATGTAATAAGTGCTGATCAAACTATTTGCTCAGGACAGTCAGCTTCTACACTCAACGGATCGGTTCCTTCAGGAGGAAATAATTCTTATTCTTATCTCTGGCAGCAAAGCAACGATAGTACCGTTTGGACAAATGCGAATGGAGTTAATAATGCTCAGAATTATTCACCATCATCATTGATAAGTTCTGTTTATTACAGAAGGATCATCATGTCTGCAATGTGTTCATCAGATACAAGTAATACGGTCACAATAATCGTTTTACCCTTGTTGTCAAATAATACGGTAAGTGCTAGCCAAACAATTTGTGCGGGACAGACTCCTGTAGTGTTGAATGGATCGGTTCCTTCCGGAGGAAATAGTTCATTTGTTTATTTATGGGAACAGAGCAATGACAATGTTTCCTGGGCAAATGCCGCTGGAATAAATAATGCTCAGGATTACAATGCTTCTTCCTTAACATTTACTACCTATTTCAGAAGAACAGTAAGTTCCGCAATGTGTGCTTCCGACATTAGCAATGCAATTACAATTACCATTTTACCTGTTATTACTAATAACTTTGTTACTGCTTCTCAGACTATTTGCTCGGGACAAATTCCGACTTTCTTAAACGGATCTTCCCCGGGAGGAGGAAATAATACATATACTTATTTATGGCAGGAAAGTACAGATAATACCAGCTGGCTTTCTGCTGTTGGTATTAACAGTTCACAGAATTATATTCCTACCGCGCTGACTGATACAACCTATTATAGAAGAATAACAAATTCTGCTATGTGCTCATTTGATACAAGCTTAGTGGTAACCATTACGGTTTTGCCTTCTCTTTCAAATAACATAATCTTTGGTGATCAAACGATCTGTTATGGACAAAATCCGTCAGTACTAAACGGTTCTTTACCGTCAGGCGGAAACAATTCATACGTTTACTCCTGGGAACAGAGCATTGATAGTATAGCCTGGACTCCAGCTAACGGAACAAATAATATGCAGAACTATTCTCCTTCCGGATTAACATCAACAATGTATTTCAGAAGAAATATTACTTCACAAAACTGCAGTGATCTTAGCAACACAGTAACTATTACTGTACTGCCTTCTATTTCTAACAATAATATTAGTTTGGACCAAACCATTTGTTACGGGCAAACTCCTTCACCATTATCCGGATCCTTACCAAACGGAGGTGACAATACATATACATATTTCTGGCAGCAAAGCTCTGATAATGTTTCATGGTCTGCTGCGAGTGGAATAAATAACACGGCTTCATATATTCCTTCTTCGTTACCGAATACGATTTATTACAGGAGAATTGTTAACTCGGCTATGTGTTCATCTGATACCAGCAATCAAATAGCGATCACAGTGCTTCCGGTTATTTCTAATAACACTATTAATGCTCCGCAAACAATTTGCTCCGGACAAACTCCATTACTATTAAATGGCTCTTTACCAACAGGAGGTAATAATTCTTATTCGTTTTTATGGGAACAAAGCGTTGATAGTATCTCCTGGTCTGCTGCAACAGGACTAAATAATCTGCAGGATTATTCTCCATCTTCGTTAAGCAGCATAGTGTATTACCGGAGAATAATAAGTTCCGCGATGTGCTCAGCAGATACCAGTGGTTTAATTGTTATAACTGTTCTTCCGGTAATTTCAAATAATACCATTAATGGAGATCAGACTATTTGTTCAGGACAAACTCCTCTTGTATTCAGCGGTTCAGTTCCTGCCGGAGGAGATAATTCTTATTCCTATTTATGGGAACAAAGCCCTGATAATAGTTCATGGAGCGTGGCATCAGGATTGAATACTACTCAGGGTTATATTCCTGCGACATTAAGTTCAACTATGTATTACAGACGCATTGTGATATCAGGACCATGCGCATCAAACATAAGTAATACAATTACTATAACAGTTTTGCCGCTGATTACAAACAATACAATAGGCACAGATCAAACGATATGTTTTGGACAAACTCCTGTTATGCTTACAGGTTCATCACCAAATGGTGGAGATAATATATTTACATATCTATGGGAGCAAAGTATTGATAGTATTTCATGGAGCTCGGCTTCCGGAATAAATTATATTCAGGATTATACGCCTTCTTCATTAAGCAGTACCATGTATTTCAGAAGGAGAGTAAGTTCAAACGTATGCTTATCAAGTATAAGTGCTGCCGTTGTAATTACAGTTGTCCCTTCTGTTACAAATAATACTATCAGTGGAGATCAAACCATCTGTTCAGGACAAAGCCCTCTTCTTTTCACAGGATCGGTGCCTGCAGGCGGAAACAATTCGTATAATTATTTATGGGAGGAAAGTCCGGATAACAATTCCTGGTCTTCTGCTGCCGGAGTGAATAATCTATCCGATTACACATCTTCAGTCTTAAGTGCAACTACGTATTACCGAAGAACAATCACTTCTGCAAGCTGCTCAAGTATCAGCAATTCTATTACAATAACTGTTCTTCCTCAGATCTCAGGAAACAGCATCAGTTCTTCGCAAGTGATCTGTGAAGGACAAACTCCTGCGACAATCACAGGACCTGTTCCAAACGGTGGCGATAACACATACACGTATTTATGGCAGGAAAGCAATAATAACATTGCATGGATTCCTGCAGCAGGAACAAATAATATCCAGGATTATAATCCTTCTGCACTTTCGGCTTCAACGTACTACCGCAGAGCAGTAAGTTCAAATACATGTTCAGATACTTCTTCTTCAACAACTGTAACAGTGAATAATTTGCCTTCGATCATTTTATCCGGGAATGATTCCATTTGTGAAGGAGCCGATTTCAATATAAACTTAAATCTTACCGGGGCATCTCCATGGAGCTTAACATATAATGACGGAACAAATAATTTTACACTGAATAATATTAATAGTCCTAACTATTCATTTGTGGTTCAGCCGGCTCAATCATCTGTTTACACACCTGTAAGTCTGACAGACAATAATGGTTGCTCTGCAACTGTGATAAATGGAACAGCATCAGTTATGGTGAATGCGCGCCCGACAGCGAATGCGGGAGTGGATGATTCTATTTGCAGTCTGACTTGTAATCTTAATGCAATTCCTTCCATTGGAAATGGAACATGGTCGGGTAGCGGTAGTTTTGGCTCTGTTAATTCTTCAAACAGCACTGTAACAATTTCTGCGCAGGGGGAACATACACTTACCTGGACAGAAAATAACAACGGATGTATATCAAGCGATGATGTTAAAATAATTTTCTACGAACCGGTAACTGCTGATGCAGGTACAGATCAGGATGTTTATTTTACACATGAGGCAGTTTTAGATGCAATGAATTCACCTGGAAAAGGAACATGGACATTGGTGAGCGGCAATGGAAATATTGTTTCGCCTTCCTGGATGAATACAGCTGTCACAGATCTTACAGCAGGAGAAAATATCCTTAAATGGACATTAAGAAATGGAATGTGTCCTGTAACAGAAGATGAAACGAAAGTGACGGTTCATGAATTAAAGATCCCGAACAGCTTTTCACCAAACGGAGATAATATAAATGATAGGTATGTGATCCGTGATCTGGAACATGCGAAATCTAAAAGCATTCAAGTATTCAATATTTGGGGGATGGAAGTGTTCAGCTCAGATAATTATGAAAATAACTGGAATGGAAAAAGTAAAGAGGGAGTTGACCTTGTAGCAGACACCTATTACTACATTATAAAAGTGAACGGAAAAACTTATAGCGGCTTTATTGTTTTGAAGCGAGAGTAAATAGTTACCTAATGAAAAAAAACAGTATTCTTTTCTGTATTTTCTATATATACATGGCAAGTAGCTCACTAGCTCAAAATTCATTAGTGAAAAAATGGGATAAAAGTTTTGGAGGAGGGAATGATGAATGGTTATCCAATCTTCAGGTTACTAATGATGGTGGATTTATTCTT
>JAJTCJ010000138.1 GCA_021323165.1 Bacteroidota bacterium
AAACAATTACACGAATGGTAAATTTTGTATTACTAACGGAAATTATGCCTCAGTGACAGTAATTTTTTCAATTTTATCCCCCTGACGGATCTTGTCGATGACATCCAGGCCATCCACTACTTTTCCAAAACACGTATGTTTTCTATCCAGGTGGGCGGTCTGATCGCGGCTCATAACAATAAAAAACTGAGATCCTCCGGTATCACGGCCAGCATGAGCCATTGAAAGAACACCTTTATCATGATACTGGTTTTCTCCTGTAAGTTCACACTTGATTGTGTATCCTGGTCCGCCTGTACCGGTTCCTTTTGGACATCCACCCTGAATTACAAATCCCGGAATAACACGATGAAAAGTCAATCCATCATAAAAACCTTTCTTAGCAAGGTCTGTAAAATTTTTTACGGTTCCTGGAGCATCTTTTTCATAGAACTCCACATTCATTGTTCCCTTTTCGGTTACTATTTCTGCTTTCATTATTATTTTTTTTTGAAAGGCAAATATAAGTTAAGTATTACATGATTACAACGAAATCATATGATTCACTTATCCGGAATCTTGATTTTTTCTCGTTTCAAGAGCTATAAATAAGCGCTGCATGAAACTTTTAATTTTCTTAGCCGTTATAAACATTGCAAACATTTATATTTTCTGTAATTTTTTTATCGGCTTTATTCTTTTCCAAACCATTAAAAACAGTGGGATTTCAGCAACAAGAGCCATGACATTGACCTGCAAAGGTTGTCGTTAACATTAATTAACAGTTGTTTTTTTCAAAAAAATATACATCTTTGCATATCTGGTAAAATTTATGGACCCCGATAATCAATTATTTTATTGTTGTACAAAACATGAGAAAGACACTCTTCTTAGTCCTCTTCTTTTCATTTCTGCAATCCGCGTTCGCGAAGGCAGACAACAATCTTATTACCCTTTCTGATACCAACATTGCTCCCGGAGATACAGTTCCTTATGTTTTAGATGAAGAAGAAATGATGGATTATAATGATTCATTGGTTTCTTTTCCTGCGTATGACCTATACTGCGGCTGGGATACAGTAAATATCCATTCGGCTAAATTCAATGTTGCAACTTTAAAAGATACAAGTAAGAATATTTTACTTTATAATGAACAAAGCTGCGGTTATGTGCATCCTTTCGAAGGAAAGATCACCTCATCTTTCGGCCCGCGTAAAAGACGTTATCATTACGGAGTTGATATTGACCTTGAAACGGGTGATTGCGTTGCTGCGGCATTTGATGGAAAAGTTAGGATCGCTAAAAAAAGTAAATCTTACGGAAATGTTATTGTTATTACTATGCACACTTATCAAGCTCGAATGTTGAGATCGGTGAAGAAGTGTATGCAGGACAAGTTATAGGACTGGGAGGAAACACTGGCCGTTCCCGCGGAAGTCACCTTCATTTTGAAGTGAGATATATGGGACACCCGATCAATCCGGCAGAACTTATTTCTTTTGATCAGCATAAACTGATTTCCGATACTTTAACAATCTCAAGCAAGACCTTTAATTATGTTGCTGCTGCAAAAAAAGCTGCTGCAAAAAACGCATCAACCAAAGGAAGGATTCATGTTGTTAAAAAAGGTGATACTCTTTCTGCAATAGCACGCAGATACAAAACAACAACTAAAGCTCTTTGTCAGAAGAATGGCTTAAAACCAACTTCTAAACTACGTTTAGGACAAAAGATCAAAACTTAGAATCCGGATTCTTTCCAGATATATTCTCTTGTAATTTTATTGAAATACGCATATTTGGAGTCCTTTTCAAGCTTCAGGATGGACTCGGTCTGTGGACTTATGTCATCCATTTCACATGGCACAACAAAGTTTCCTGCAAGATCGATCAAACCTGCTCCATCCTCCATTTCAACTTTGCATAATCCATCAATAAATTCACTTACCTCATCATACATAAAATCAATGATGACCTTTCCGTTCCTGTTAATAAATCCATATTCATCATTTTTAAGAACGGCTGCAGCACAATCCCTAAAATCTGCAGCTTTTTGATAAGAGAAAGGAACAACCTGTTTGATCTTTTTATCGATATATCCCCATTTATCCTTTTTCATAACAGCTGCTAAACCTTCGCTGAAAGCCGAGATCCGGTCATAATCCTTTGGAGTTATATACTTTCCTGTTTTATCGATCAATCCTTGTTTTTTATTCTTTTCAAGAATTGCATTTCCATTTCTGAAAGAAAAAGAAACAAGTGCGCTTTCATTAAAATCATATTCAATCCCCTAAAAGATCATATTGACATGGAATTACAAACTCTCCCTTATTATTGATCACTCCAAATTGCTTCATCGTTTTCACTTTAGCCAATCCCCCTTTAAAATTATCCACCCAATCATATTTATAAGGGATTGCAACCTGACCATTTTTATTAATATATCCGCTTTGGCCACCAAACTCTACTGCAGCCAGTCCTTCCTGAAAATCTCCTGCCTTGGTAAAACTAAAAGGAATTGTAAGAATTCCTGATTCACTCAAATAGCCATACCTGCCGTTCTTTTCGACAACTGCGAATCCCTCGGAAAATTCGGAGATCTCGTCAAATTCAAAGGGAGCCACCTGTTTTCCCGTTTTATTAATGATTCCGAAACGATTGTTATGTTTAACAATAGAGAAACCTTTATGAAATGCTTCCACCTCATCGTATAAAAATGGGATCACAAGCATTCCCGCCTTATTAATAAAACCCGATTTACCATTTAATCCGCATTCGGCCAATCCTTCCGAATATTCTTCAACCCATTCGTAAATACAGGAAATAGTTATGTGTCCTTGTTCATCAATAAAGCCCCATTTACCATTTTCTCTCACGGGAAATAATTGCTTTTCCGAAAGTGTGATTTCCTGCATCAGCGATTCTAAAAAAGGATATTGAGGAAATTCGTTTTTAAATCTTATAAGCGTTTCGGTAGAATAATCCGCTGTAGATAAAGCGTATAAATTAATCCATGCAAGTTCAATATTGCGATTAGAAGGATATTTTTTTATGAAATCACGGTATTCCCTTATTGTTTTTTTTGCGGTTGATAAAGCATAGATAGAATTTTCCGCCTGTTCAACAAAGGGACTATTCGGTTGTTCTCTTACGAATTTTTCAAACTCTTCTATTGTATTATTCTTTGTGGACGACTCAAAAAAGGCTGCCGCGTATAGATCTTTCGCTGCAGGTAATTCCTTTGCTAACGGGTAGGTATCAATGAATTTTTTATATGCTGAATAGGTTCCTTCCTTTTTAGCTTCTTCAAAAGCCATTTTGTTTCGAAGATCAATTGCATCGAAACATTGCGGTGCGGTAGGATAATCATTTATGAACTTGTTCAGAGCACTTATAGTTCCTTTCTCACGGTATATTTCAAACGCTTTGGAATGAATAAATCCCTTTAGTGAATCGATTGATAATTTGGATACGCCATATTTTACAAAAGACAATTGTTTTTTAGGACTAAGAAGATGAAATGTATTCTCCGACCGGATAATATATTTATAAGCACTGTCTATATTTGAAAAAGGATTATCATTCCTTGAATAGATCACACTTAAACCATAGGAAGAAGGTGACGGATCCTTCTTCATAGATTTTGTGAACAGGTGTTTCGCTTCAAAATAATTGTAGATCTTAAGGGCTTTAAATCCTTTATCGACCTTATCTGCATGCAGAACAAATGAAGAAAATAACAGTATTGTGATTAACAATGTTCTTGTTAAAGGCATCCGGTCTAATAATTTTCGTAAAAGTAATAATAACAGGGAATTTGTTAATTAAATTTTAAAAACGCAATTCATTAATAATGTACCTTCACACTCCTAAATAAAACATACCATGTTTTCCAAAGGACAGATCATTTTTGCTTTGATTTTTTTCATCGTTTTTGTCATAGCTATCGGCTGGGCATACGCAAAAGATAAACATGGCAATAAAGCCTTTTTTAAAGGAAGTTATAAAATATTGATATTTATTGTTTTTGTATTTTTTTTGCTTTTTGGACTGGTAAAAATGAAAAATCTGCTATTTTGATCAGAAATTTCTTTTGAAACCTCTGAACATCAGGAATTTGCCGACAATAAATACGATTATATCGATAATTTAATTATATTTGCAGACTGAATTAAGGATAAAAACGGATAATGAAAACACTACTCTCGTCATTAGCAGTTATTACCACAGCAGCAAGCTCTTTTGCAGGAGTTATTGTTGTTGAAGGGAAATACCAGGACAAAAATTTATATGTGCAGAATGGCTATACCAGCAGCGGTGTTGGATTTTGCACATACGAAGTTACCATCAATGGAAAAACGACCACTGATGAAGTAAATTCAAGTGCATTCGAAATTGATTTTTCTGCCTATTCAATTAAACCTGGAACACCTGTGGTTGTGGAGATCAGACACAAAGACGATTGTACACCAAAGGTTCTTAATCCGGAAGCACTAAAGCCTAAAGCTACGTTTGAAGTTATAAATATCAACGTTGACAAAAATGGTTTGTTAAACTGGAGTACAAAAAATGAAATGGGCTCTTTGGCTTTCATTGTAGAACAATTCAGATGGAATAAATGGATACCTGTTGGAGAAGTGCAGGGGACCGGAAAAATGGATAACAATACATATTCATTTCAAACGAATGCTCATTCCGGAGAGAATAAATTTCGTGTTAAACAGATAGGATTTGGTGGAGTTGCAAAATCCTCCAATAGTGTAAGTTATGTATCAACTATAGGTCAGCCAACATATACAATTTCAAAGGACAAATCAGACATCAAATTCTCAGGAGAAACTCTTTATGAAGTGTACGATGCTTATGGAAATGTTGTAAAACGTGGATTTGGTAATGATCTTAATATTACTACATTAAGCAAAGGAAGCTATTATCTGTGTTATGATAATATCACAGCTGACTTCGCTAAGAAATAGTCTTTGATTCTTCAACAACTGCATTAAATTCACTTATTATCATTGCAGTTGCACCCCATACAGTTAAACCCTCTACAGAATAGTAGGGGGTTTTTATTTTATAACCATTGCTATGGCTTATTGTTTTTTCGCCTCTTATGGAGATATCGCTTAATAATTCAATGTCAATGGTAATTATTTTATTTACCTCTCTCGAATCAGGTAAAAAAACCGGCACACTCTTCATAAATCCGATAAAGGGCGTCACTAAAAAATTGCTTGGCATTATATAAAGATCTGTAAGATTACCCAAAATTGTAACCTGACTTTTATTGATCCCGATCTCTTCCTCAGCTTCTCTCAGGGCCGTATTCATCAAAGATATATCCTCAATATCAAATTTTCCGCCCGGGAATGCGACCTGTCCGCTATGCACTCCTTCATAAACCGGCCTTTCAATCAAAACAGTCTTTATTTTATCTTCAAATGGGAACAAAAGTATGAGTACTGCGCTTTTTCTGGGATTTATCTTATCCATAGCCAGTTCGCTCATTCGGGATCTTTTAAGGGGAGCCATCTTATATTGGTGCTCTTCACCCGGCAATGGATGCTCCAACCTCTTTTTTAGCTTTTCAATGAATTCGTCCACAAAAAAACATTTAAATTCTTACAAATATGGTGAATATTAAATCTTGAAGCCAGTCCCGAAACTTTCATTAATCAAATTCCGTAATATATATCCTGAACCCTAAAAACATCCCCCATGAAACCAGAACAACTACAAGAAATGGTTCAATGGCTTAATCAACAAATAGTGCACATTAATCACGCTATTAACGAAGCCCACAAAGAATGTAATTATGGAAGAGAGTCTCAGTACGAAGGAATGAGGGATGCTTTTATGAGATGTCTGAACAAACTTACAACTGTCGATTGATCAGCGCATAACTGTTATCTGCTGACCTACTTTTAACCTGATCCGGCCCCCGGTAAATCCATTGATCTCTTTGATGGAGGCTGTGGTTGTTCCAAAGCGCTTTGCTATTTCAAAAATAGTATCTCCCTTTTCTATAACATAGAAATGTGAATCCTTTGGATAAGCGGCAAGGCCCCATTTGCTCTTTTTTATTATGAGTTCATTGCAAAGTAATTTCTGATCAGGGAAGGAGATCAGGTATTTAGGATTTATCGGCACTCCCTTGAATCGTACCTCAAAATGTAAATGACTTCCGGTTGAATGACCGGTACTTCCACCGAGACCTATAATCTGGCCGGCAACAACCACTTGTCCAGGCTTAACCTTTATTTTTGAAAGATGTGCATAAACTGTTTCAAGACCGTTATAATGCCTGATGATCACAACATTTCCAAAACCACCAGATTTTTTGGCTATCCTAACCATTCCATCAAAAGATGCAGAAACTTTATCTCCTTTGTTAAGATCGATATCTATACCATTGTGCTGAGTACTGTCTCTCCAGCCAAACCCCGATGTTACAGGACCATTAAAAGGATGAAAATATTCACCGCATTTTCCGCCCATTAACGTGAGGCATACAGAAGTATCTCCTTTTAATTTTAACATATCCTTTTCAGGAAAGAGATTATTAATCTCCCAGCTTGCATAAAGATCAGAAGCGGGAATCAAAGAAGCCGCAGAAACTGCAGTATTAGTGGCTTTATTTTCTTCCGCTCTGAAACGGGCAGAGGCGATCTCTATTTCCCTCGCAAGGTCTCCGGGGATGGTGTCCATCTCCATCAGGAAATCGATCAGGGAGTTCAGCTGCTGCCTGTTCATACTTTGCACCAGGCTTTTATGTTTTACGTCATGAAGAACGCCCGATTTAAGGGTATCTTCCGAACCGGAAACATTGGATTTAGCCTTAATTGATAACGGACATACCAAGATGAGATGCAAAAAAAAGATTGCACCTGCCTTGAGAAAAGCACGTAATATTTGACCGTTCATTAAGAGGAAATGATTATGGACCGCTAAATTATCATTTTAAACGAAAAAAGCAAACGGACATTGCATTTTAACACAATGTCTGTTGAATTTAGTTTGTTACAGGATTAGGATAGAATTCTGCCCGGGTATACTTTCAGTGCTTTTTCTAAACATATCATCGCGTTTTTCAAGGCTTCCCTGTTAAGCACATAGGCCAATCGAACCTCATCTGTTCCGGATCCGGGAGTAGAATAAAATCCGGTTGCCGGTGCTAACATGACTGTCTGACCTGCATGTTCAAATGATTCAAGCAGCCATTGGCAGAATTTATCAGAATTGTCGATCGGTAAGCGTGCAATACAATAAAATGCTCCACTTGGCTTAGGGCAAAACACCCCCTCCATTTTATTGAGAGATTCTATCAGGAAATTCCTTCTCTCAACATACTCTTTCTGAACCTTATCAAAATATTCTTTAGGAGTATCCAAAGCAGCCTCTGCTCCTATTTGTCCGAATGTTGGAGGACTCAATCTTGCCTGAGCAAATTTCATAGCCGCTGCCATAACCTCTTTGTTCTTTGAAATCATTGCACCTATACGTGCACCGCAAGCGCTGTAACGTTTAGAGATCGAATCAAGAAGGACGGTATTGTTTTCAATTCCTTTAAGATGCATAACAGAAACATATTCTTTTCCATCATAGCAAAACTCACGATAAACCTCATCACTAAGAAGGAAAAGATCATATTTTAAAACAAGAGCTTTTAATGAATCAAGCTCTTCTCGCGAATATAAATAACCGGTTGGATTTCCAGGGTTACAGATCATTATCCCTTTTGTTTTAGGAGTGATCAGTTTTTCGAATTCAGCTATCGGAGGTAAGGCAAATCCTGTTTCAATATAAGACTTTACCGGCTTTACGATAACATCTGCTGCACAGGAAAAACCATTATAATTTGCGTAGAAAGGTTCCGGAATAATGATCTCATCACCCGGATTAAAACATGTCATCATTGCAATTTCGATCGCTTCGGATCCGCCAGTAGTTATGATGATGTCGTTCAGATCAATGTTTATATTGAAAGATCCATAATAACCTGCAAGCTTCTTTCTGTAAGATTCAATTCCGGCAGAATGTGAATATTCCAGGATCTTAATATCAGTGTTTTTAATAGCATTCATCATAACTTCCGGAGTTTCAATATCCGGCTGACCGATGTTAAGATGATATATTTTATGTCCCTTCTTTTTAGCAACTTCT
>JAJTCJ010000139.1 GCA_021323165.1 Bacteroidota bacterium
GAATGAATTGATATTTCTTCAGATCTTCAAAAATCATAGAGCAGTAAGAATTTCATAGGAATGTATAAAAAGATATATTACACCCATCAGCATAATAAATTTAGCTGTGTTACCTGCAAAACGGAATTTGTTTTTTGTTTCAGCTTTATAAACATTTGTCATAAGGAAAACAAAAGGCAGCTGTAATCCCAACAGGAAATAATAAAAAGCCTTGTGATCATTGCAGGAGTATTGCAGTGCTTGTATGTAGCCAAGGCATATCATAGTGGCGGCAATAAGAGTGATTACAATTAGTTTGGAATTCTTTATTCCTAAAACAATGGGCATTGTTTGACAGCCAAATTCCTTATCGCCCTCAACATCTTCAATATCCTTAATTATCTCGCGAAGAAGGGTTGTGATGAAGGCAAAAAAAGAAATTCCGATAACCGGGATCCAGATATAAGCGAAGTTACTGGTGTCATTATTCAGCTGATAAACTTTATAGCAAGGAAGTAATTCATAGATCCCAACTATTAAAGGAACAAAAGCGGTAAACAGCGCGATCACAAAATTACCGATGAAGAACTTTCTTTTGAAAGTAGTAGAGTAGAGCCATAATCCCGTTGCACAAAGAATATGAAAGATAACCAGTTTCCACATTACCATTCTCTCAGGCTTATTAACCTTGTCAATCCTCACATCAAAATAATCATTGATGGCATAACCTGCAGCTGCGATCATGACAGTAGAAAGTGAAAGGAAAAAGAACTGAAGATTGCTTAATTGGAGTTCAAAACCATGTGTGCTTAATTCGGGGTATATGATGCACCATCTTACCATGTATTGCGTGAAAGCAATGATAAGGAGATTTTGTATGCGGATCAGTTTTAAAAATGCTATCATGTCGGATAACCAATATTTTTACGAATTTACAGTTCGGATTTCGAATGTCCTACGAATTTACGAATCCGTATTTGATTTACAATGTATTGACCGAGGTTAATCTAATTTTATTTTAGCCGTCATTCCGTTCTCCGACACGGGATCTTCATCAATTATTTCAGATTTTATAACTAATGAATTAATGTTGTGCAAAATCATCCGGTGAACCGTCTCCCAACTCCAAACTAAGTTCTCCCGACTAACTACCACACAAACCCATCATGATCTTTCCATTTGCCCTGAACCTTCATGACCTGTTCAATCACATCACGAACAGCTCCTTTGCCGCCTTTCTGATGTGAAACATACAAGCTGATATCTTTGATCTCCTGTACAGAATCTTTCGGACAAGTAGGAATTCCTACACGTTTCATTACTTCATAATCAGGAATATCATCACCCATGTAAAGAATTTCATCAGCAGTTAATTCATAGATCTCAAGTAATTCTTTATAAGTATCCACTTTACTCTCAATACCTAAATACACATCGGTAATACCCAATTTATTCAAACGGGTTCTTACCATTTCGGATCTGGCACCGGATATTATCGCGATCTTATATCCTTTCTTCACGGCAAGTTGCAGAGCATAACCATCTTTGATGTTCATTATACGAACTTGTTCACCGTCCGGCATAAGAGTTACAGAGCCATCAGTGAGTACGCCATCCACATCAAAAAGGAATGCTTTTACGTTTGTAAGTTTAGTTTTAAAGTTTTCCATTATTTAGTTTAAGCTTTTATGTCTTTACTAATAATCTTATACATCTCTTTCAATTCCTTATTCTTCAACATCTTCAATTGCTCCTCCATCACTTTCTGATCTCCACGTACAGCAGGACCCGTCTGCACTTTAGCAGGTGAATTGGTTTTTATCTTTTCTGCAGTTTCTGCGATAAGAGGCTTTAAAAGATCCAGTGACAGTTTGTTTTGTTTCAAAATGTCATCAGCTATAGCATACATATGATTTGAAAAATTGCAGGCAAATACAGCTGCTAGATGAATCACCTTGCGCTGATCGGAGCTGATCTCTTTCACATTTGAACTGATACTCTTTGCAAAATATTGAAGTGTAGTGGAAGTGGATTTATTATTGCCTTCAATGCAAACAGGTATTTCCTTGAAGTTTATCTTTTTATCCTTTGTGAATGTCTGCAATGGATAGAAAACTCCGTAATTCTTTGAAGATCTTTTTAAAACATCCATTGAAATACTTCCAGAAGTATGAACAACTATCTGATCATTTAACTTTAATTGTTTTGCAACATCTGCAATTGCATCATCCTTTACCGCAATAATATAAACAGCTGCATCCGTATCTAATTTTTTAAGATCATTGATTGATTCTGCCTTAAGCTTTTTTGCAAGGATAGAGGAGGAGCTTTTTGTTTTGCTGTAAACCTGGGAGATCTTGTAACCTGCTGCAGACAGAGCAATTCCGAGCTGCGTTGCTACATTTCCGGCACCGATGAGAATGATTTTTGTTTCCTGTTTCATGGTCTATTTATTTCACCGCGAAGACGCAAAGGCGCTAAGTATATGTTATGTAAAATTTTCTCTGTGATTCTCAGTGTTCTTAGTGCCTTAGTGGTGAAAAAATTAACTCTTTCTGATTCTCTCCAAAATTGCCATTAATGTCCCTATAAACATCACAATGCAACCCATCCAAAGAATATTGATGTACGGGAAGATCATAGCTTGCATAACCAGAAAGTCTCTGACATTCGCTTTCTTTTCCTGTACAGAGATCTCAATGTTACCGTTTTGTGGATCAACTTTCCAGAACATGAATTGTAATCCAAGATCATCCACTCTGGATGGAACTGGCTGAATGGCATTGTCTCTAATTACATAAACCGGATTTGCCTGATACTTTTTTCGGATATCGAGCACGCTGATATTAGCCATCACAGCTATATCATCATCCTTTAAATTGTATTTGGATCTGTCGAAATTCGTTGATAATGAATCGAAAATTATAATAGCATTAGAAGAGAAGACCGTATCTCCTCTTTTCATCGGAACGTTCTTCGCTGCAGTATATTCATCTTTTGTGTTCTCTGTTTTGTTTGGTGCATCAATAAGTGCATACGTTACATGGGTGTATACATCGAAAGTAAGAAAGTGCCGCGTATCAGGTTCAGGCACATTTCCCATTCTCGGATTGACCTGGAAGAGTGGTGATAAAGTAAATTCTTTAACGTAGGTATTGTTTTCTTTGGTGAAATAATCTACATCAAAGTAAACGTTGATGCCCTCAGCACGCCTTCCTCTAAACGTAACCCAGTAGTTTCCCATAGGAAGCGTATCTCCCTGAGTTAAAAGAATATTATCGTTATTCGTCATCTTTTCCCCTAAAGCCGAAATATCTTTTCCCGATGAATTCTGTGAGATAATATCTTTCTTAGAAGTAGAAATCAAAACTCCAAGCATTATTAATCCGAATCCGATGTGTGCAACTGAAGCTCCCGCTTTTCTGATCTTTCCGCCCAGAGCATGAGTTATATAATTGAAATTAGAAACTGCTGCAAAGATTGATGAGAACATCAGCAAGATGTAAAGGGCATTGTTATAAGAAAGGATGTAAGAGAACAATCCTGTTAACAGAACTGAAACCAACAGAGAAAAAGTGATCTTCTTAAAGAACTCTTTAGGATCAGTGTTCTTGTATTTAAAAAATTGGCCGATCGCGATCAGTATAGTTACCAGGAAAGCGAAAGGTAATTGCCAAGCGTTGTAAAAACCTATAACATCTTTTGCCGGTGCCATCTTAAGGTCAAACAATTTATTCCATACCGGCATTGAAGTGTAAAACATGATCTGGAAAGAAGAGATCAGTAAAATAATTGCTCCGACAAACATCCAGAATTCACGCGAATAAAGACTTTCTTCTTCCTGTACTTTAGGCATGTGCTTCCAGTTCATAATAAGGAGCAAAATTCCTAATAGCAAAAAGAATAAAAGATAGATCAGCAACTGACCTGACATTCCAAGGTCTGTAAAAGCATGAACCGAAGTTTCACCCAGAATTCCGCTCCGTGTTAAAAAAGTAGAATAGAGGATCAATACAAAAGTTAGTATCGCTAAAGCAAATGCAGTGAATAATGATTGTCCTTTATTTTTATTGATAAGCATTAAGTGTCCGGCTCCGACCAAAGTTAACCAGGGAACCAAGGATGCGTTTTCTACAGGATCCCATGCCCAAAAACCTCCAAAACTCAAGGCTTCGTAAGCCCATGCACCACCCATTAGAATTCCGATGCCTAAAACAGCTATAGCCATGAATGTCCATGGTAATGCCGGCTTAAGCCACTCTGTGAATTTTCTGGTCCATAAACCTGCAATTGCATACGCAAATGGCACAACAGTTAAAGCAAAGCCAAGAAAAAGAGTAGGAGGATGAATTGTCATCCAATAATTCTGAAGTAAAGGATTTAAACCGTTACCATCGATTTTTTCAAGATAATTCGGATTTGTAAAAAGTGGAATGTTGGCCCAATCAGGATGTTCACGAAGCAAAACAGTGAATGGATTACTTCCGATGCGGTTATCACCAAAGATAAAAATACCTAAAAGCATGGATGCTAAAAATGCCTGAACAAGGGAAATAACTGACATTACGGGTGCTTCCCATTCTTTTGTTGTCCGCTGAAGAATAAGTCCGAGTACTACATGCCAGAACGTCCATAATAAAAAACTTCCTTCCTGTCCTTCCCAGAAACAGGAAAGTATGTAACGCATCGGCATTGCTTTATTACTGTGATGCCATACATATTCATATTCAAAGTAGTGGTTGAAAAGCATTATGAACAAGGTCACCACAATACCGATCACAGATAAGGCATGAATCCGGAATGACCATCTTCCTATTTTTTTCCAGGACAGAGTTTCTTCGTTCTGACGTGCTGCGAAAAAGTAACTTATACTTGCTAATAAGGCAAAAACAAAAGAAAGAATAATGAATACATTTCCAACTTTACCTATCAATAAATGTTCACCTATGTACTCCATAATTACGAATAACGAATCTATACTAATTTACGAATCTGTGTTTGATATCTGAGTGTTGGTCATCCTGAACTTGTTTCAGGATCTGAGCGAAGCTTTTCATAAAGTAATTCCTCTACTAACTACTAACTCCCAACTACTTTGCAGCCTGCGGCTTTCCATCATTATATTTAGAAGGACATTTCATTAAAATATCTGATGCATGAAATTCATCTCCTTTCATCTGTCCGATCAGCACGATCTGTTCTGAACGTTCAAAATCCTGTGGCTTGTTTTTATGAAGCACCACTTTTTTAGTTGTTGGATTTAGCGTGTCCATATCCGTCATGTAAAATGTGAAAATATTTGCATCTGTTTTCGGATCATAGATCATTTCCTTTTCCTTATTCAGTTTACCCACAACGTGAAATTCGTTATCAGGAGATTGAGTTGCCTCTGTAAAATTGGCATAGGTGCTTGTGCTGCCCAATGTGGTTAAGATGGCACCGATAGCAACTGCTATGATGATAATGCCGAGTATGTGAATCTTTTTCATTGTACTAATAACGAATATATACGAATTTACTAATCTGTGTTTGTCTTCTTATTTAATTTGTGAACGTCATCCCGTGCTTCGACACGGGATCTTCTTATGGTTAGCAGAGTTTTTCCCGATTCCCGACTAAGCTCTTTTCTCTACTTCCTTCTCCAGTTTACTTACTTTCCTGTCAAGCATGATCAAATAAGCAAAGATCCCGAGCATTATAACTGCTAATACAATTACAACCACATAGATCTTTCCTGATTGATAAAGTCCGGTTGCCATTTCAACGGTTGGCTCAGAAGAAGCAGTTTCTGTTAAAGCTTGAGCAAAGCTATTACCTGTTAATACCAGTAACAATGCCAGAGCTAAAATTGTTTTTTGTAATATGTGCTTAATCATTGGTCAATGTTTTTCTTTTAATTTTTTCAATTCTTATTTTTAATGTCATAATCCACACACCAAGTAAAATCCATCCTAAAACAGCAGGATAAAATACTGTACGCATTGTTGAATCAAGATCATAATTATTAAAGCCCGGGTTTCCTCCATTGCCCGGATGCAATGAATCATTCAGGCGTGGTAATATCATCAGGAATACGATCAGCATCACATATGCGAAAATGTTATAAACAGCAGATATACGTGCACGCTTTTGTTCTTCTTCCAAAGAACCGCGTAACACAAAATAAGCAAGATAGATCAGTAAAGTTATTGCGGCTCCGTTAAGCTTAGTATCGGAAACCCACCATGCGCCCCAGGTATATTTAGCCCAAACCGAACCGGTGATTATCCCTAGAAAGCCTAAAAGCATTCCTGTATGTGCTGCCTGTGAAGCAACAATATCGCTTTGAATGTCTGAGGTGCTTAAATATTTAATGCTGTGCCAAAGCGAAACAAAAAGTATGGTCATCATACCAAACCACATCGGTACATGAAAATAAAGATTGCGGATAGTTTCGTGAAGTATGGGCTGAGCCGGAACTTTAAATAAAAAACCTGCAACGATCGTATATAAAACGAGTACT
>JAJTCJ010000033.1 GCA_021323165.1 Bacteroidota bacterium
CAACAAGTTAAAGGGTGAGATCATTGAACAATTAAACCTTGAAGATGTAAAAAAAGAAGATATTGATAATGATGCTCCTTTGTTTGGTGAAGGCTTAGGTCTTGATTCTATTGATGCTCTTGAACTTATCGTTCTTCTTGAGAAGAATTACGGAATTAAAGTAGCGAACCCTGCTGACGGAAAAAAGATCTTCCAGTCGATACGCACAATGGCTCAATACATCCAGGACAATAAAAAATAAATATCAATTTGACGCAATACACTGCGGATAATTGAAAACAAATTCAATGGATAAAAAAGTTTACGTTACCGGGATCGGACTGATCTCTGCTATAGGTAATAATGTGGCTGAAACGCTCGCTTCATTCAATGACCTTAAGCCGGGAGTCGGATCTCTTGAACATATAAAATCACGCCATCAGGGCGAAACTCCTGTTGCTGAAGTTAAAGCAAGCAATGAAGAGTTAGCTGCAATGGCTGGTTTTACAAAAGAATACAAGAATACCCGTACCGCATTGTTAGGCGTTATTGCAGCTAAAGAAGCTGTAAAAAGTGCCGGCATTACTGACATTAAAGAGTTTCGTACCGGAATCATTTCTGCCACGAGCGTTGGCGGAATGGGTACTACAGAAAACCTCTGGATGGATTATCTCAATACAGAGAAAAGTGGTGAATGGCTGAAATACATTGAAAGCCATGAATGCGGTGACAGTACCGAAGCGATCGCTGATTCGATAGGTGTGAAAGATTTTCTTTCAACAATCAGTACAGCATGCTCCTCCTCTGCTAATTCTATTATGCTGGGTGCAAGAATGATCAAACAGGGATTGCTCGACAGGGTAATTGTTGGAGGAACTGACTGTTTATCAAAGTTCACCATCAATGGTTTTAGCACACTAATGATACTTGATAAAGAGCACTGCAAACCTTTTGATGCACAGCGACAAGGTTTAAATCTGGGCGAAGGTGCAGGTTTCATCGTTATTGAATCGGAAAGAGCTGCAAAAGGAAAAGAGATTTTATGTGAACTGAGCGGTTACGGAAATGCGAATGACGCCTATCATCAAACCGCATCATCTCCTGAAGGTGCAGGTGCTTATCTTGCAATGGAAAAAGCATTTAAAGTTAGCGGTTTGAAGCCTTCAGATATCAGTTACATTAATGCTCACGGAACAGGTACTCAGATCAATGATCTTTCCGAAGGAACAGCCCTTGATAAAATGTTTGATAAAAAGGTGCCTATGATCAGTTCTACTAAAGCATTTACCGGACACACGCTCGGTGCATGCGGAGGAATTGAAGCTGTATTTTCAGTTCTTGCTATAAAACACAACATGGTGTATCCTAATCTCAATCATGTAAATCAAATGCCTGAGATTAGCTTTACTCCGGTAAAAGAATTAAAGAAGAATCAGAAGATCGATCATGTTCTTTCCAACTCATTCGGGTTTGGAGGAAATACATCAGCGTTGATCTTTTCAAGATCCCAATTAGTGAAATAGAGAATTAGTGAAATGGAGAAGTTAATTCTCAGACTCTCCAATTCAACAAATCGTAATTAGAAAAATGGAAGCATATATCACAGGAACCGGAATTATTTCACCGCAAAAAACATTCGATACAGATGATTTCCTGTCGGATGTTGTGAAGTATGATACCAATTCCCTTCGCTGTATTGAGCCTTCATATAAGGATTATCTGAATCCCACTCTGGCCAGAAGAATGGGTCGCGTGATTAAAATGGGAATCGCAGCTTCCAGCATTTGTTTTAAAGATTCGAATGTTGCAATTCCTGACGCGATTATGACAGGCACAGCACTTGGATGCCTGGAGGATACTGAAAAATTCCTGCTTGCCATCATCGATAATGATGAGCAGTTCCTCACTCCTACTTCATTTGTTCAATCCACTCACAATACCGTAAGTGCACAGATCGCTTTACAGCTGAAATGCATGAACTATAACTTTACCTATGTTCATAAAGGCTATTCTTTCGAAAGCTCAGTCCTGGATGGATTAATGACCATAGCAGAAGGAAATGGAAAGGATATACTTGTTGGCGGACACGATGAAATGACGGATAAATATTATCGCGTTTGTGACCGTGTTGGCTATTGGAAAAAAGAAGTTGTTCCTACAATGGAACTAATCGACAGCAAATCCGATGGAAGCATTGCCGGAGAAGGCGCTGCATTTTTCATGTTAAGTAAAGAACAAAAAGAAAAGTGCTATGCTAAACTTCGTTCCATCAAATTCATTTATAAACCTGAAAGTCAGCAGGAAATTGAAAAGCGCATCAGCGAAATGCTTGCGGAAAAGAATCTTACAGCTGATGATATCGATGTTGTGGTTTATGGAATAAATGGGGATGCGAGATATGATGGCATCTACGACCAGTTGAAAGATTCATATTTCAAAAATTCAACATCAACATACTTTAAACACCTTTGCGGTGAATACCAGACAGCGGGAAGTTTTGCAATGTGGATAGCATCTATGATCGTTAAAACTCAAAGCATTCCTGATGCAATTATGATTGGTGAAAAGAAACACAAGCAGATTAAAAATGTGCTGATCTATAACTCTTTCATGGGCACTGATCATGCAGCCTTTCTCCTTTCTCAGTGCTAAAAGCGTTTCCAAAAGATAGTTTTCATCATGACCTTTAAAGCCAGCATCTATCTTTTTTTAATTTCCACAACTTTTGTTGCCCTGCTTTATTATTTTTTTGGAATAACTATCTGGTGGTTTGCAGTTCCTATTCTCTTAGTCAAAGCTTCCATTGTTTATGGATCAGCCTATATTTCTTCAGATTTTTACATGAAAGCTTTCTGTAATGCAGAAACGACTGAAAAAATAATAGCTCTGACTTTTGATGACGGACCTAACCGGGAATTTACACCGAAAGTTATCAAAGTATTAAAAGAACATTCTGCACCAGCTACTTTCTTTGTTATTGGAAAGAACATTGCAGGAAATGAAGATATTATTGAGCAGATCAATTCTGACAAGCATATCCTGGGAAATCACACCTTTACCCACTCCTTTTTTATTGATTTTAAGAATTCAAGAGGTTTTAAGAAAGAGATAGAACAAACAGAAAGAGCGGTAAAGAACATTACGGGCAAAAAGATGAATTTCTTCCGACCTCCCTACGGTGTTACCACTCCGCATCTTGCAAAAGCTGTAAAAGAGCTCAATTACTATACAATTGGCTGGGATGTACGTTCATTGGATACAACCAACGACTCTCCTGAAAAGATCATGAAACGAATCCGAAAACAGATCAAACCGGGCTCCATTATCCTCTTTCATGATACGTCTGACAAGACCGTGGAAATCTTAAAACAAACACTTAATTTTGCCAAAGAAAATGGCTTCAAAATTGTAAGTACCGAGCGGCTTTTGAATTTAAGGACATATGAATTTCAAATTTAATTGCTGAATTTCTTTTAGAACCGTCATCTCTTGCTTGACACGGGATCTTGTCTATTAGAACCAGATAGCCTGCTGAAAAACTTAATATATAACTTTAATGAAAAATATAATTCTCTTTTTACTATTTAGTTTTACTAGTGCTGTTTTCGCGCAAACCCCGAAAGGGTTTAATCCGATGAAAGACACCACCGGATTCAAACAAAAAATGGAATCTCAGTCGAAGCTTACTAACACAATTGAAAGCGATTTTACTCAGGAGAAGTATCTGAGTGTCATGTCTGAAAACATTGTTAGCAAAGGCCATTTTTATTTTAAAAAAACCAATATGCTTCGATGGGAATATACGAGTCCATATTCTTATCTTATTGTCATTAACAAAGACAAAATGTTCATTAAGGATAATGGCAAAGTGAATAAATACGATATCAACTCAAATAAAATGTTTAAAAGCATTAATGAGATGATGGTGGCTACAGTTCAGGGAAACCTTTTAAATACTAAGGATTACCGGCCCAAATACTTTGAAAACGATAAGTTTTATCTGATCGAACTTACACCTGTTCAAAAAGCAACCAAAGATTTCCTGAAGAACATACTGCTTTATATCAATAAAACAGATTATTCTGTAGAGAAAGTAAAAATGACTGAACCAAGCGATGATTATACCAGCATCGATTTTACCAATAGAAAAACTAACCATGCAATAGCTGATGAGAAATTTACTGTTAAGTAGTATTCTTTTTATAAGCTCTGCCTGCCATTTAGGACACTATAACAGGTTAAAGAAAATTGAGGCTAATTCTACAACCAGCCCTGCGCCTATTTTTGGCGATAATTTCAACTCTTTTCTATTTAAAACCAATATTACAGTTTACGGTAAAGATTTCAGCGGATTGCTGGTCACCAAACAAATGTCACCGAAGAATTATCGAGTAATCTTCACCACTGAACTCGGTATGAAGATCTTCGACTTTGAATTTAAGGATACCTCTTTCACTCTTCATTATTGCGTTCCACAATTTAACAGGCCTAAATTAATAAGCACCATTCAGGAAGATATTAAGATCCTGCTGATGAACGACTTGAAAAATAAAACATTCGAAAAACTGGCGGATAACAAAGGAATTTACCGGATCTACCGCAGCAAAACAGATAAAATGTATGATTATTATTTTATAGAAGAAAGCACAAATCATTTAACGAAGATCGAACATTCTAAAAAACGTGTAAAAAAGATTTGAAGATAGAACTGAATTTATTAAAAAAATAAAATCGTTAAAAGTTAAAGGTTAAAAGTACCAATCTGGTTATTTATAAACCTAATTACAATTAACTATTAACCAATAAACATTAACTTAATTCCAATGCTACTTAACTCCTTTTTCAAGATCACCGACATCCAAGAGGGTGAGAAATACATAATAAGCATTGAATTAAATCCTAAACACGAGGTTTATAAAGGCCATTTTCCCGGTAATCCGATAGCTCCGGGAGTTTGTCTCACACAAATGGTAAAGGAAACAGTGGAACACATCACCAAAAAAAATTTAAGGATGGTTACCGGTGATAATTTAAAATTTATGGCTATCCTTAATCCTGAAGTAAATCCGAATGTAACCATGACACTTTCAATAAAAACGAAGGAGGATGGAAATTTACAGGCAGACAGTAATGTTATGGCAGGCACAACAAGCTTCTTTTCTATCAAGGCAAGCTATAAGGAAATTTAATTACCTTACTGTTATCCAATTGCCATAAAAACCCTGATTTTATTAATAAAAATTCAAAATTCTTGCTATTTTTGCATACCGAAAAAGTTGCCCATTCCGGCAACCTTTTTTATTTGGTAAAAGTAAGATGGACGCGCTTAATTGCTGCGTAATAATTCCTACCTATAATAATGAGCTCACAATAGAACAGGTCATCAATGATGTTCTCCAATATTCATCACATGTTATTGTTGTAAATGACGGAGCCACTGATTCCACTTCTTCCATTTTAAAAAATTATTCTGATAAAATTGATGTAGTATCATATTCTCCCAACAGAGGAAAAGGAATTGCATTACAAACCGGAATCAGGCGTGCCCAGGAAAAAGGATTCCGCTATGCTATCACTATTGATAGTGACGGGCAGCATTTTGCGGATGATATTCCGGTGTTTGTTGATAAGGTTGATGAGTTTCCTGATTCTTTGATAGTAGGAGCCAGAAACCTTAATCAGGAAAACATGCCGAAAAAAAACACCTTCGGTAATAAGTTCTCAAATTTCTGGTTTCGTTTTCAAACAGGAATTGATCTCCCCGATACTCAATCAGGTTTCCGTTTATACCCGGTTGAAAAAATAAAGAATACCCGTTATTTCACTTCCAAGTATGAATTTGAAATTGAAGTAATGGTTAAAGCTGCCTGGCGCAGAATAAATGTAATCTCTGTTCCTATAAAAGTTTTTTACGCTGAAGGAAATAAGCGGATCACACATTTTCGTCCCGCTAAGGATTTTACAAGGATCAGTATCCTGAATGTTTATCTGACTATCCTTGCTATTCTCTGGCATAAACCGGTTCGTCTGGTAAGACATATGAACTGGAAAAACATCAAAGCGCTTTTGAACAAACATTTTATGGATCCTAAGGAATCCATCATGCGAAAATCAACAGGTGTAGCTTTTGGCGTTTTTATGGGCATAATTCCGATATGGGGATATCAGTTTTTAAGTGCTCTTGTACTCGCACATTTTTTAAAGCTTAATAAAGTTATAGTTGGGTTTGCAGCTCAGATCAGCTTTCCGCCATTTATACCCTTTATTATTTTTGGCAGTCTTAAAACCGGACAGTTTGTTATGGGCAATGATGTAAGCCAGAGTATTTTTAATTCAGAGGTAAGTACAATTGAGGAGATCTGGGAATCCATGAAGCTTCACCTTGTTGAATACCTGATTGGAAGTGTTGTGTTTGCTGTTGTTATGGCATTAATTTTAGGTTTAGTTACCTATATCGTACTTAAATCGACAGGAAAAAAATACGATTTAAAATAAACACTCTTACTATTTTTATGGGAACCATTTTCGTAAATATTTATCGAATGCTGCAAAAGAGAAGAATTATTTTCTTCGTTCTCTTTTTAGGATCGCTATTATTTGCTGGTTTCTTCGCATCTAAGATCAGTCTTGAAGATGACATCACCAAGATAATGCCCAGTGATGAAAAGATCGAAAAGCTGAATACTGTTTTCAAAAATTCCAAATTCCTTGACAAAATAGTCGTTACTGTTTCCATGAAGGACAAGGCTGCAGAAGCTCAGCCTCAGCTTTTAATGGAATATACCGACAGCCTGGTTTCTAATTTAGGAGCAATTGATTCTTCCCTGATAAAAGAGATTACTTATAAAGTGAATGATGATGTTATGTATGATGTGTACAATACATATCTGGATAACTTACCGGTGTTTCTTGAAGAGAATGATTATACGACTCTTGATAAGCTTATTGAACCTGCCAAGATAGATTCAACACTTGACCGCAATTATAAAACACTGCTATCTCCGGCCAGTGTAATATTAAAAAAGAATATTCTGCGTGATCCCATCGGCATTGCCCCTTATGCATTAAAGCGTCTTCAGAACTTACAGTTCGATGATAATTTCGAGCTTGAGAACGGTTATATTTTTACAAAGGATAAAAAGCACTTATTGTTCTTTATTGTTCCTAAAGTTAAGCCTTCTGAAACAGATAAGAATACTGATTTGTTGGCAGGAATTAATTCTGCTTTAATTAAAACGTCTGCATCAGGCATTAAGGAAATACAGGCCGAGTATTTCGGGAGTGCTGCGGTAGCTGTTGGAAATGCTGTTCAGATTAAAAAGGATGTTACCCTTACATTAACTATAACTGTAATTGGATTATTCCTTTTTATCACCTTCTTCTTTCGCAGGATCCAGGTATTCTTTATCATCTTCATTCCTGTGCTTTTCGGAGCAGCATTTTCCCTTGCGCTTCTTTACTTATACAAAGGTTCCATTTCCGGTATCGCGATTGGTGCAGGTTCTATTGTTCTTGGCATCGCCATGGATTACACTATCCATTTTTACACTCACTTCAAACATCTTAATTCGGCCGAAGCAACTGTAAAAGATCTTGCTTTTCCTTTGACCCTGGGAAGTACAACAACTATCGGTGCCCTGTTAAGTTTGATGTTCGTAAAATCTGAAGCTCTTCAGGACTTTGGAATGTTCGCTGCATTCAGTTTATTGGGAGCCGCTTTATTTACATTGATCCTCTTCCCTCACCTGATGAAAAAGAAAAAGACAGGTGAAATTGAAAAAGAGCATAAACCAAATATTATTGATAAAATAGCGGGCTATAAGTTCGAACAAAATAAATACCTCCTCGCTTTTATTCTGATCATTTGTTTCATATCCATATTCACTTCAAGAAAAGTTCAATTCGAAACGGATATGATGAAAATGAATTATGTAAGCAGTGATCTTTCAAAGGCGGAGCAGAATTTAAATAATATCAGCAACGTTTCGTTGCGCAGCGTTTACCTTGTTTCGAGCGGAAGGGATCTTAATGAAGCCCTTGCAAATAATGAAAAGAATCTGCCTCTTCTTCAGAAGCTCGAAAAAGAAGGATCATTAAAGAAATATTCAACTGTAAGCATTTTCCTCCTTTCAAAAGAAGAACAGGAAAGAAGAATTAACCGATGGAATAACTACTGGACACCGGAAAAGAAATCTAAACTCAAAAATGAACTTATCCTTAAAAGCGAAAAATATAAATTTAAAGAGAATGCTTTTGACCAATTCTATGCCTCACTTGAAAAAAAATACACTCCGGTTGGTATTGAAGCATTCGAGGGTTTAAAAGCTACCTTGCTTGATAACTATGTAACTGAGAACCAAAACGAAACTACAGTTGTCACTGTCATAAAAACGACTGCAGAAAATGAAGATAAAATTTATAATGCTTTCACAGAAAATGATCATCTTATAGTTTTTGATAAAAAATTTCTTACCAACCGTTTTATTGAGATCATAAGAAACAATTTCAATCTTATCCTCGCCATCTCATCTCTGTTGGTTTTGATCATGCTCATCATTTCATACGGTAGATTCGAACTTGCATTGATCACTTATCTTCCAATGGTTTTAAGCTGGCTGTGCATTCTTGGGATAATGGGTGCTTTTGGTATAAAGTTCAATATTATTAATATCATAGTTTCTACATTCATTTTCGGTCTGGGTGATGATTACGCCATTTTTATCACCGATGCTTTAATGACCGAATACAAAACCGGGCAAAAAAATCTGTCTTCTTACAAGACCGGTATTTTTATTTCTGCCACCACTACAATGATCGGCATTGGTGTACTGGTCTTTGCTTCTCATCCGGCCTTAAAATCCATCGGCCTCATCACTATCATCGGTTTGTTCTCAGTACTTATCATCTCTAATACAATCCAGCCGGCCCTGTTTAAATTCCTTATAACAAATCGTGTTGAGAAAAAACGTGTTCCTTATACTTTGTTAAGCCTGGTGCAATCAGCTTTTGCGTATACATGGTTTACTCTTGGCTGCATAACATTGATCCCGATTGGTTTTATTGTAGTTAAGCTCTTACCTATCCCTAAAAAATCAAGATTGCTTATTTTCCATCAGTTAAGACATTATTACACCAAATCAATGATCTATGTTCATCCTCATGTAAGCAATGTGAGGATCAATGAAGCGAATGAACAATTTAACAAACCCGCGGTTGTAGTTTCAAACCATCATTCCGTGATAGATTCACTTTTAATGCAATCACTGAATCCAAAAATTATTCTTATGGTGAAAGATTGGGTTTGGGATTCTCCGATAATGGGGCCTATTGTTCGTTTAGGCGGTTTTATCCCTAAATCAGCAGGATACGAAGATAACCTTGAAAAGATAAAGCAACTATTTGAAGAAGGTTATTCACTTGGAATTTTTCCGGAAGGTTCCCGTTCAGAAACAGAAAAGATCGGACGTTTTCACAAAGGTGCATTTTACATCGCTGACAAATTGAATATCGATATTGTTCCTATTATTATTCACGGAACAGCTTTCGTTCAGGGTAAAGATGACAGTTTTATGCTCAAGCCCGGAAAGATCACCGTTAAGTATCTTCCGAGGATTTCGGCATCAGATAAATCGTTTGGTGAAACATATACAGAGAAGACAAAGAACATCAGCAGATATTTCAAGGCTGAATATTCATTGATGCGTAAAGAAATTGAAACCGTGGATTACTTTTTCAACCGACTTAGTAAAAATTATATTTACAAAGGTCCTATCGTTGAATGGTACATGAGAGTGAAAGTAAAACTGGAAGACAATTATCGTCTGTTCGAATCACTTCTTCCTAAAAAAGGCACTATCACGGATATTGGCTGTGGCTATGGTTTTTTACCTTACATGCTTAGTTTCATGAGCGAAGATAGAATTGTTATAGGGACCGATTATGATGAAGAAAAAATCGCTGTAGCTGCAAATTGTTTTTCAAGAACTGAAAACGTTTCTTTTTTTGCAGCTGATGCAACCGAATGCGAATTACCGAAAAGTGATGCATTTATAATGAGTGACATTCTTCATTACCTTCCGGCTGCTGAACAGGAAAAGCTGATCGCAAAGTGTATCCGGAATTTGAATCCTGATGGAATGATCCTTATCCGGGATGCGGATAGCAGCATGAGTAAGCGCCACTGGGGCACAAGGTATACTGAGTTTATTTCAACAAATGTTGGTTTCAACAAAACGAAAAATAAATTAGAATTTGTACCTTCAACTTTTATTACTGATGTTGTTAAGAAACACAATCTCAGCATTGAAAAAATAGACAATACAAAACTAACTTCGAACGTAATATACGTGATCAAGAATTGACGGAAAATGGCACAGTATGATGTAGTTATTATTGGGAGCGGACTTGGTGGCTTGGAGAGTGCATATATTTTAAGCAAAGAAGGCTATAAAGTTTGTGTACTTGAAAAGAATCGGCAGCTTGGTGGCAGTCTGCAGATCTTTGTAAGAGATAAAGCGATATTCGATACCGGCATTCATTATATCGGTGGGTTGGATGAAGGACAAAACCTGAATCAGTGCTTCAAATATTTCAAGATAATGGACAAGCTTAATCTTCACCGGATGGATAATGATGGCTTCGACCGTATTACTTTCGATGATGATGAAACAGAATACAAACATGCTCAGGGATACGATAATTTTGTTGATCAGCTTTCCATTCAATTTCCAGGAGAACGTGAAAACCTGATCAATTACGCTAAACAGATCCAGGAGATCTGCGATTATTTTCCCCTCTACAAACTACGCGGAGATGAAGCGCCAATTATCGGTACAAAATACCTTGATATCAATGCGAAAGATTTTATTGCAACCATCACCCCCAACAAACGTTTACAAAGTGTACTTGCAGGATCAAATCCATTGTATGCAGGTGATGGAAGCAAAACACCATTATATGTTCATGCTCTTGTGATCAACACCTATATTGAAAGCTCATATAAATGCGTAAACGGTGGTGCCCAGATTGAAAAACACCTTACAAAAAACATAAAGGAACTGGGTGGAGAGATCCGGAATTATGCAGAAGTGACACGAATAGTGGAAAAAGATGGCCTTATAACTCATGTTGAATTGAAAAATGGTGAGCATGTTGAAGGCAAACATTTCATTTCAAACATTCATCCGTCCACAACAATGACTTTGCTTGAGTCTGATAAAATTAAAAAAGCATACAGGAATAGATTGCAGGGACTGGAAAATTCAGTGTCTGCGTTTATAGTAGATATAGTACTGAAGCCAAATACTTTTAAGTTCCTCAATTACAATCTCTATCATTATAAATATAACAATGTATGGGACAGCATACATGTAGAAGGCGATGCATGGCCTGATGGTTATTGCGTTTTCGTTCCTAAATCATCTCGCTCTGATATCTATGCTGATAGCATGACCATACTCAGTTACATGAAGTATGATGAAGTAAAAAAATGGGAAGATAGTTACGCAACCATCCCTCATTTCCGTGAGAGTCGTGGTGAAGATTATGAAGCTTTTAAAATAGAACGCGCAGAAAAATTAATTGCAAAAGTAATGGAAAGAGTACCGGAGCTTAGAGGCTGTATACAATCTTACACTTCTTCCTCTCCTCTTTCTTATCGCGATTACATCGGTGCAAAAGATGGCGGGCTATATGGAATAGCTAAAAATTATCAGGATCCGCTAAGGACATTTATTTCACCAAAAACAAAGATCCCTAATCTTTTATTTACGGGTCAAAACCTAAACATGCATGGAGTTCTTGGTGTTACCGTTGGAGCAATAAGAACTTGCGGAGAATTTATTGGTCAGAATTATCTCCTGCATCAAATTAATAACTCTTAATGCTTTTAGTATTCTAAGAAATTAAAACTTCTTGTAGAATAAGGGCTTATCTTTTTTTCCACAAAGCACAAGAGAGAACTCAATTGCTCCTCTGCTGCCAGTATAATTATTCAGATATGAAGTATTGATATCGTAGCTTATTCTAAAAGTATGCTGTTCGTTCTGCTTGAAACCAACCTGAATCATTACAGCATCTTTATTACGATAATTAAGTCCGAACAAAACATCTGACTTCGAATCCTTTATTCTGTAATAACCTATCACACCGATATTAAGATCACTTGCTTTCGCCTGATTCATATAAAGAACTGTGGGTGTAAGTTTTAGTTTATCATTTACCTTGAAATCGCAGCCTGCATGTACCACAAAACGCATTGGAACTTTATTTTTATCAGCAGTAAAAGATTCTGAAGGCCTCGAAAGATGGAATACAGAAAATCCTAAGAAAGGAGCATATTTCTTACTGTCTTCCTTGTATTTATAAAACACTCCAATATTTGCATCGAACTTCACAATACTTGTCCGGTCGAAATTTTCGCCACTGGAGATATCCTGATTCAGGGAACCGCTTGAATAATCATACTGACTTTCAAACAATAGATTATTTGGGTTAAATGTTTTATAAAATAATCCCATCTGCAATCCTACATTCATTAAATGCGGAGATCTTTTTGGATCAGTAATAAAATAAGAACCGGATAACTGAAAGTTCAAAGTATTAAATTTAGCAGCTCCTGAACGATTATTTAAAATGTAAGCTCCAAGCCCGAAGCGCTTGTATGGCTGATCATAAGAAATCCCGTAAGTTGTGAACGGAGTTTTCACAAGTGATCTCCATTGCGACCTGTATACAGCACTAATCTTATAATCGGCATCCTCGTCAGGGAAGCTACCTGTTAATGCAGGATTAAGATATAAATGGAATGCATCGTACTGAGTAAGATGAAAATCCTGTGCTTTCAGCTGAAGTGATAACACTCCGCTGAAAATAATAGGTATGATAAATTTTATCTTCATAATCTTATCTTATTAAATTGACTTCACCGTTCATTTTCATTTCCGATCCGTCCATTACTTTTCCGTTAAAAATATAAATGTAAGTTCCTGCAGGCTGCTCTTTTCCTTTGTATGTACCATCCCACTTTATCGACTGATCTGCCGACATAAAGATCTGATTGCCCCATTCATTGAATACACGCAGCTCGTAAGAAGTGAAATTGCCGATCACATAGAAATAATCATTCAGACCGTCATTGTTGGGAGTAAAACCTGTCGGAACCGCAGTTCCGGCAGATGTAATCACAAAATCATAATTGATTGTGTCGCTGCATCCTGCAACATTCGTAGCTGTTAATTCAACTGCATACGTTCCCGGAGTACTGAAGCTATGTGAAGGATCTTCATCCGTTGAAGTTGAACCATCCTGGAAGTTCCAGATGTATGAAATTCCTCCCGTTGAAAGATTATCAAAGCTCACAGATTGGTTTACATTATAACTTCCACCTTCAGGAGAGTATTCGGCAACAACCGGTGCTCCAGGCGTTACTGCTGCAGATACAGTATCCGTACAACCGTTATCAGACTGAACTATCAACGTTACGGTAAATGTTATTGAAGTTAAGTAAGTATATGTTGGATTTTGCACAGATGATACTGCACCATCACCAAAGTTCCAGCTGTAGGAAGAAATTGTCCCGGAATTTATTAATGTTGAATCATTGAAAACAACTGACAATGATTTACAATCAACGACTGAACTAAACCCTGCATTCGGTAAAGGATTCACAGTCACCGGCTGAGTCGATTGCGATGTACAACCTGAATCTGAAGTTACAGTTAAGATCACATTATAAACTCCGGCACTGTCAAAAATGTTTGTTGGATTTTGTAATACAGATATATTGCCGTCAGCGAAATTCCAGTTCCATGAGACGATACTGCCTGAAGAAATTGTGGATGCATCTGTAAATGTGACTACACTATTCTGACAATTCGCAGGTGCAGAATATGATGCAACAGGAGTCGGATTTATCGTTATGGTTTGTGAGATTGAATCTGCACAACCGCTTCCTGAAGATACAACTAAACTAACAGTATAAGTTCCTGCGGCAGGATAAGCAAATGTGGGGTTCTGAACATTTGATGTATTTCCTCCGGAACCGAAATTCCATATCCAGCTTGTAATAGTTCCTCCGTTTGGATTTGAAATATCTGTAAACGTTACTGACTCTCCCATACACCTGTCTGCAGTCGTAAATGCCGGGGTAGGCTGAACAGTTCTGAAAATGAACATAGTATCAGCAACCCCATTACATAAACCATTTCCATAACTTGTCAATACAAACTGTACTGTATCATTATCTGTTACACCAGGAATATATGTTGCGTTCAATACAGAATCATTCGGACTGAACGTTCCGGTTCCATTAGTGCTCCAGAATGCACCATCAGCAACTGTATCTATTGTTCCTGAAAGAGGAATTCCCGAAACACCGCAAACAGTGATGTCTGCTCCGGCACTTATAACCGGTGCTGGTGTAATAGTTAATATAAGTGAATCAGCGGTCGGACTGCATGAGTTCAGAGGAGTAAGAATCAATAGAACTGTTCCTGCCGTTACATCTGCAGTAGAAGGTTGATAAACTGCATTCAATACTGAATCAGAAGGTATAAATGTTCCTGAACCTGTGGATGTCCATACAGCTGAAGTTCCACCTGTCAATGATCCGTTGAGGGAAGCAGATGAATTATTTGCACATACTTCTATATCGCTTCCTGCAAATGCTGTTGTTGTATTTGTGATCGTGATCATCATCGTATCACTTATAGCACTGCATATTCCATTATTGATCGAAGTCAGGATCAACATCACACTTCCTGCTGTAGTATCAGCTGTTCCAAAAGTGTATGTTGACGTTAACGAATCCGCAGACGGACTAAAAACTCCATCACCGGAAGTGGTCCACGTGCCTGTTGTGGAGGTTCCAGTTACAGTTCCATTAAGACTAACGTTTGTAACTGAAGAGCAAACTATCATGTCATTACCCGCAGAAACGATAGTTGGTGGAGTGATAGTAACAATCAGCGAATCTCCAATCGGCAGGCAGGTATTATACGGTGTTAATGTTAACAGAATTGTGCCTAATGTAATATCTGATGCACTTGGTGTGTACACTGCATTCAATACCGAATCAGACGGAGCAAAAGTTCCGCTTCCACTTGAGGTCCAGATTCCAACACCTGAACCTCCTGTTACATTTCCATTTAGCTGAACTATTGGATTGTTACCGCAAACAGTTGTATCGTTACCTGCAGCGGTTGTCGGTATTGTTGTTATACTTATCTGCATTGTATCAGTGACCTGTATACAATTTCCGTTGTTTGTAGAAGTTAGTACTAAAGTAACACCACCTGCAATTGTATCCGCAGTGCTCAGTGTGTAAACAGCATTCAGAATTGTATCATAAGTAGAAAAAGTTCCGCTTCCTAAAGTTGTCCACTGGCCTGTTGAAGCTCCGCCAGAAACAGTTCCGTTCAGATTGACAGTATTTGTTCCTGTGCAAATAAACCGATCGGCACCCGCATTTACATTTGGCGAAGGGGAGAATGTTACAAGCATCGAATCTGTCACAGGTGTACATATTCCATTGGAAGTAAGAATTAGCATAACACTACCTGATGATATTTCAGAAGCGGAAGGAGTATATGTTGCGTTTAAAGTTGTATCGTTCGGACTGAATGTTCCCGAGCCCGTTGTTGACCAGGTTGCACTTGCAGCATTACTAAACGAACCGGATAATGTCACTATCGGATTGTTGCTGCAGACTGTTTGATCTGTTCCCGCCATTACAACCGGAGCCGAATTAACATCTACCGTAACGATAGTTTGTGGACCGGTACAACCTCCGATTGTTGTTTGTACATAGAAATTAGTTGCTGTAAATAAAGCAGAACTTGTATAAACTGAACCTGTTGCTAACAATGTTCCACCGCTTGCTGCATCATACCATTGGTAAGTACCACCTGGTGCAGTTGCAGTTAATATTGCTGATTCGCCTGAACAAATTGTTGTATCATTTACAGTTGGCGCTGCAGGAATCGGATTGATAGTGATCATCATTGTATCTAATGCACTTCCGCAAGGCCCAGCCGGATCATTACTTGTAAGAATTAACATTGCAGATGTTTCACCAGCGCCTGGTGTATAAACAGCATTCATCAATGATGCATCAGAGAAAGATCCTGCCCCACCTGTCCACATTGCACTTGTTGCTGCTCCTCCAATACTTCCGGCAAGCGTCACTGTTGATCCGTCACAAATTGTGCGGTCGATTCCTGCATTCACGGTCGCAGCAGAATCTATGGTAACAGATGCATTTGCTGAAACAGCAGCACAACCGCCCGCAGCTGCAATAAAATTAGTTATTGTGTAAGTTCCCGGAATTGTATTCGTAAGATCGATCTCACCTGTTGAAGTGTTAATGAAATTCAATCCTGAAGGAGATGCACTGAACACTCCTGCATTTGCACCTGCACCCAGAACTGCAATTGGATTAGTTCCTGATTGACAATATGGGCCGCTGTAAGCGAATGAAGCATCTAAGCCATTCGTCAATGAGATGCTAGCTGTTGTTGTATTTGGACAAGTACCATTTGACGTAAAGCTGATCGTGTAATTATTAATAGCACTTGCACTCAGATCTATCTCACCAGTGCTTGCGCTGACAAATACAAGTCCGGCCGGTGTGGCACTAAAAGTTCCTGTATAACCGCCTGTAATAGTAGGAACGGGATTTATTCCGCTTAAGCAATATGTACTTGATGAATATGCAAAGCCCGAAGTATCTGATTGGAAAGTGATCACAACATTATCTGAAACCGCATTACATGAACCTGCAGGATCATTCGTAGTTAAAGTAATTGTAGCGGATGTTTCACCTGTTGAAGGTGTATAAACTGCATTCAGATCTGTATTGTCAGAGTATGATCCTGTTCCACCTGACCATGTAACACTTGTTGCGGAACCTCCGATAACTCCCGATAAAGTAACCGTTGTGCCAGAACAAACTATCTGATCTGTTCCGGCATTTACTGTCGGAGCAGGATCAATTGTTACAGTTGATGATGCAGTTGCAGATGCGCATCCGCCCGCTGCTGCAATATCATTAGTGATAGTATATGTTCCGGGTGTACTTGTAACCAAATTTATCTCACCTGTTGAAGCATTCACGAAATTCAATCCTGCCGGACTTACACTGAATACACCGGCACTTGAACCTGACGGGAATGTTGGTAAAGGATTTATTCCTGAAGGACAATAAGGACCGCTATAAGAGAATGTAGCATCAGGTGCAGTGGTAATTGTAACGTTAACATTACTGCTGCTTGGACAAACACCATCAGACGTAAATGTGATAACGTACGTATTCAAAGCGCTTGCAGCAAGATTAATTTCTCCTGTTGCAGCATTAATAAATACTAAACCGGCAGGACTCGAACTGAATGTTCCTGAAACCCCTACCGCAGTTGTTGGAGAAGGATTCGTTCCTGTTACACAGAACGTGCCTGAAGAATAAGAGAAAGATGAATTATCTGTCGGTGTAACTGTAACCATTACTGCTGTTCTCGGACTCAGACATCCTCCCACATTAGTTTGCACATAATAAGTTGTTGATGCATTTAACACCGGAGTATTAAAATTCGCACCTGTTCCAAGTAAAATTCCACCTGCAGGAATAGCATACCACTGGTATATTCCTCCCGGTGCTGTTGCAGTTAAAGTTGCTGAAGTTCCCTGGCAAATTGTTACGTCAGATGCCGTTGGAGAAGCAGGAATAGGATTAATGGTCACTATCAATGTATCACTTACTGCCGAGCAAGGGCCAGCCGGATCATTTGTTGTAAGAATCAACATTGCAGAAGTTTCACCCGCACCTGGAGTATAGATTGTAGATAAGTTAGAGCTGTTAGAAAAAGTTCCAGTCCCACCTGACCATACGGCTGAAGTAGCTGTTCCTCCTACCGAACCATTCAGTGTTGCTGTTCCGCTTCCGCAAACCAGTATATCAGATCCTGCATTAGCTGTAGCTGAAGGATCAATAGTAATTGTAGATGATGCAGTAGCCGCAGCACAGCCCCCTGCCGCAGCGATATCATTAGTGATAGTATAAGTTCCGGGTGTTGTATTGGCAAGATCAACCTCGCCTGTTGATGGATCAACAAAAACTAATCCTGAAGGAGTAGCACTAAACACTCCTGCACTTGCACCTGCAGTGAATGCCGGAGTTGGATTAGAACCAACCTGACAATACGGAGTATTATAAGTAAATACAGCACTTGGTGCATTCGTCACAGTAACATTAACAGTACTGCTGCTTGAACAAACACCATTTGTAGTATATGTAACAGAATATGTGTTTAATGCGCTTGCAGCTAAATTAATCTCACCTGTACTTGAACTAACAAACACAAGACCTGCAGGAGAAGCACTAAATGTTCCTGTAGTTCCTGTAATTACAGGTGTTGGATTAGCAGCTGTAAAACAATAAGTTCCGGATGAATAACTGAAAGACGGGTCGTCTATCGGAGTAACTGTAACTGTGACAATAGTTCTCGTACTTGCGCAACCGTTAATTGTTGTCTGAACATAATAGCTTGTTGTACTGGTTAAAACCGGAGTTGTAAATGCTGCACCTGAAGTAAGCAGTGTTCCTCCCGTATTCGCAGAGTACCATTCATAATTACCTCCCGGAGCAGTTGCATTTAAAGTAGTTGTATTACCACTGCAGATCGTTGTATTAGCAACTGTTGGAGATGAAGGTGTTGGTGTAACGGTAACCATCACAGCTGTTCTCGGACTTGTACAACCACCAACAGTAGTTTGTACATAATAAGTTGTAGTCGCGTTTAATACCGGAGTTGTATAATTTGCACCGGTAAATAAGACTGAACCTCCGGTAGAAACAGGATACCATCGATATGTTCCGCCTGGTGCTGTTGCAGATAAAATGGTATTTGTCCCCTGGCAAATTGTGGTTCCAGATGCAGTTGGTGCAGAAGGAATCGGATTAACATTTACCGTAACTGCTTTTCTAGGGCCTGTACAACCAGCAATTGTAGTCTGAACATAGTAAGTTGTCGCTGATGTTAAGGCCGGGGTTGTATAACTTGCTGTTGTTCCCAGAAGCGTTCCTCCTATTGCTGCATCATACCATTCATAGTTTCCTCCCGGAGCAGTAGCAGTAACAGTTCCTGTACCTCCATCACATATTGTGATATTCGAAGCTGTTGGTGCAGGAGGTATTGGATTTACTGTAACTGTTACAGTTGTTCTCGGGCCTGTACATCCTGAAATGATTGATTGTACATAATAAGATGTTGTTAAAGTTAATGCAGGCGTGGTAAAACTAACGTTTGAAGCTAATAATGTTCCACCTGTTGCTGCATCGTACCATTCATAAGTTCCTCCTGGCGCTGTTGCTGTTAGAACTGCCGTGCTACCTGTACAAATTGAAGTTTCGGATGCAGTTGGTGCTGCCGGTATCGGTGTAACGGTAACAGTTACAGGAGTTCTTGGACCGGGACAACCTGAAACTGTAGTTTGAACATAATAAGTCGTGGTAGTTGTTAAAACCGGAGTTGTATAAAGAGAACCTGTGGTTAACAAAGTTCCTCCGGTTGCCGCATCAAACCATTCATATGTTCCACCCGGAGTTGTAGCCGACAGTGTTGCAGATGTACCTTCGCAGATTGTTGTTCCCGCTGCTGTAGGTGCTGCAGGACTTGGTGTAATTGTAATTATTACAGTATCAGCAACAGCAGTACACGGTCCTGCCGGATCATTTGTTGTTAATATTAGTATCGCAGTTGTTTCACCGGTACCTGGGGTATAAACTGTTGACGCAGTTGTAGTACTGGAGAATGAACCGCTTCCACCCGACCAGTTGTATGTTGTTGCAGAACCACCAATCGATCCAGTAATTGCTGCAGTTGTATTTTCGCAGATAGTTTGATCTGCTCCAGCGTTTACTTGCGGAGATAAATTAATAGTTATTGATGAAGATGCAGTCGCTGAAGCACATCCCCCTGCTGCTGCTATATTATTTGTTATCGTATATGTTCCTGGAGTACTGGCTGAAAGATCAATTTCTCCGGTGCTTGTACTTACAAAAACAAGTCCGGCAGGTGTTGCACTAAAGATCCCTGCACTCGCACCTGATGCAAATGTTGGCAACTGATTGGCATCGTTCTGACAGTTAGGCGAATTAAAACTGAATACTGCACTTGGGGCATTGGTAACAGTTATGTTTGCTGAAGTGCTTGAAGGACATGAACCGTTTGTTGTGTATGTAATTACATAAGTATTTAATGCGCTTGCACTTAAATTAATAGTTCCGGTTGTGGTATTGGTAAAGACTAATCCTGCAGGAGTTGCACTGAATGTACCTGCTGCACTTCCGGTTGTTGAAGGTGTTGGATTTGTTCCGGTAATACAATATGTACCTGAAGAATAATTGAATGCGGAGATCTCTGTTGGAGTTACAGAAACGGTTACTGCTGTTCTCGGCCCGGTACATCCTGAAATGCTAGTCTGAACATAATATGTTGTTGTTGTGCTTAATGAAGAAGTCGAATACGAAGCACCTGAATTTAAAAGTGTTCCGCCTGTTGCTGCATCATACCATTCATAGCTTCCACCAGGCGCTGTAGCTGTAAGAGTGGCTGATGTACCTTCACATATAGTTGTACCGCTTGCTGTTGGTGCTGCAGGAGTCGGTGTTACAGTCACTGTCACCGCGGTTCTGGGGCTGATACATCCGCCAACAGTTGTTTGTATATAATATGTTGTTGTTACATTTAATACAGGTGTTGTATAATTTGCACCTGTAAACAAAACAGATCCACCAGTAGGTACCGGGAACCAGCGGTAAATTCCGCCTGGTGCTGTTGCGGATAAAACAGTGTTTGTACCCTGACAAATAGTTGTACCGTTTGCTGTCGGAGCAGATGGAATTGGATTAACTGCTACAGTTACCGCAGTTCTTGGTCCGGTACAGCCTCCTATTGTAGTTTGAACATAATATACCGTTGTTGTATTTAATGTTGGTGTTGTATAACTCGCTGTTGATGCTAATAAAGAGCCGCCTGATGCAGCATCGTACCATTGATAAGACCCTCCGGGTGCTGTTGCAGTAATTGTTCCTGTACTTCCATCGCAAATTGTAATATTTGCGGCTGTTGGGGCACCAGGTATTGGATTAACAGTTACAGTTACAGCTGTTCTCGGACCTGTACAACCGCTGATAGTTGTTTGTACGAAATAAGTAGTTGTTGCAGTTAATGTTGGTGTTGTAAAACTTGCTCCGGTTGATAATAATGTACCACCTGTTGCTGTTGAATACCAGTCGTACGTTCCACCAGGTGCTGTTGCCGTTACGGTAGCCGTGCTTCCGCTGCAGATCGTTGTTCCTGTTGCTGTGGGTGCTGCAGGTGTAGGCGTTACGGTAACTAGAACTGCAGTTCTCGGACCGGCACAACTACTAATGGTAGTTTGTACATAATAGGTAGTTGTTGCATTCAGAACAGGCGTTGTATAAATGCTGCCTGTTGTTAATAATGTTCCTCCTGTTGCTGCACTGTACCATTCATAAGTTCCTCCAGGTGCTGTTGCTGTTAAAGTTGTGCTTGTATTTTGACAGATAGTTACATCCGCAGCTGTTGGTGCTGCAGGCGTTGGGGTAACAGTAACTGTAACTGTTGTTCTTGGTCCGGTACAACCGCTAACTGTTGTCTGAACATAAAAAGATGTTGTAGACGACAAAGTTGAAGTCGTATAACTAGTGGATGAAGCAAGTAATGTTCCTCCGCTTGCGGCATCATACCATTGATAGGATCCGCCAGGTGCAGTTGCAGTTAAAGTTGTACTTGCTCCTTCACAAATAGTTGCACCTGCTGCGGTTGGAGCTGCTGGTATAGGATTAACCGTAACTGTTACCGCAGATCTTGGTCCTGTACATCCTGAAATTGTTGAAGAAACATAAAATGTTGTTGTACTTGTCAGTGATGGTGTTATATAGCTTGCTGAAGTAGCAAGTAATGTTCCGCCTGTTGCAGCATCATACCAGTCGTAGGTTCCACCAGGAGCTGTAGCTGTTAATGTTGTGGTACTTCCACTGCAGATTGTTGCACCTGCTGTTGTCGGAGCTGCTGGAATCGGACTTACCGTAACTGTAACTGCAGTTCGTGGACCTGCACATCCTGCTATAGTTGTTTGGAGATAATAAGTTGTAGTTGCTGATAAAACAGGCGTAGTATAACTTGCTGCAGTTGCAAGCAAAGTTCCTCCTGTTGCTGCGCTATACCATTGATATGTTCCTCCAGGAGCCGTTGCAGTTAAAGTTGCTGTTGATCCTGTACATATCCCTGCTCCTGAAGCTGTAGGCGCTGCAGGAACCGGACTTGTGGTAACCGTCACTGCTGTTCTAGGACCAGTACATCCTCCTACTGTAGTTTGAACATAAAAAGTTGTTGTTGAATTTAAAATAGGAGTTGTATAACTTGCTGTTGAAGCTAATAAAGTTCCTCCCGTTGCCGCATCATACCATTGATATGCACCACCCGGAGCTGTTGCTGTTAATGTAGTAGAAGTTCCAATACAAATTGTTCTGTTTGCAGCAGTAGGTGCAACAGGAATAGGATTAACAGTTACTGTAACAGCTGTTCTTGGACCCGCGCAGCCTGATACTGTTGCCTGAACAAAGTAAGTTGTTGTCGCTATTAAAGCAGGTGTTGTAAAGCTTGCACCTGTTGATAATAAGGTTCCACCTGTTGAAGCTGAATACCAATCGTATGTTCCACCCGGAGCTGTTGCATTTAATGTTGCTGTACTTCCGCTACATATAGTTGCACCAGTTGCTGTTGGCGCCACAGGTATTGGTGTCACAGTCACTGTTACTGCTGTTCTCGGACCTGTACAACCGCTGATAGTAGTTTGAACATAATAAGTTGTAGTTGCACTCAGCACAGGTGTTGTATAACTTGCTGCTGTTGCAAGCAATGTTCCACCTGTTGCCGCACTGTACCATTCATAAGTTCCACCAGGTGCAGTTGCTGTTAATGTTGTGCTGGTATTCTGACAAATAGTTACGCCCGCTGCTGTAGGAGCTGCAGGTGTTGGTGTAACTGTAACAGTAACTGTAGTTCTCGGACCTGCACATCCGCTTACGGTAGTTTGTACATAATAAGAAGTTGTTGATGCTAAAGCCGGTGTTGTATAACTTGCTGCTGAAGCAAGTAATGTTCCTCCGCTTGCAGCATCATACCATTGATAAGATCCTCCCGGTGCTGTGGCCGTTAATGTGGTGCTTGTACCCTGACAAATAGTTGCACCGGCAGCTGTTGGTGCGGCAGGTGTTGGAGTTACGTTTACTGTTACTGTAGTTCGCGCACCGGTACATCCGCCTACTGTTGTTTGCACATAATAAGATGTTGTTGCAGAGAGAACAGGTGTGGTATAACTAGTCGCTGTTGCGAGAAGAGTTCCTCCGGTTGAAGCATCATACCATGAATAAGTTCCGCCAGGTGCAGTTGCAGTTAGCGTGGTGCTTGTTCCCTGGCAAATTGTAGTTCCCGCAGCTGTCGGAGCCACAGGGATTGGATTAACAGTTACTGTAACAGCAGTTCTTGGACCGGCACATCCTGCAACAGTAGTTTGTACATAATATGTTGTAGTGGTTGTAAGAACAGGTGTAGTATAACTTGCAGCTGTTACTAAAAGAGTTCCACCTGTAGATGCTGTGAACCAGGCATAAGTTCCTCCGGGAGCTGTAGCGGTTAATGTTGCTGTACCTCCGCTGCAAATGGTTGCCCCCGAAGCTGTAGGAGCAGCTGGAACAGGACTTACCGTAACAGTCACAGCTGTACGCGGACCGGCACAACCCGAAACAGTTGTCTGAACATAATATGTTGTTGTTGAAGTTAAAACCGGAGTTGTATAACTTGCTGTTGACGAAAGTAAAGTTCCTCCTGAAGCTGCATCATACCATCCATAAGTTCCTCCCGGAGCTGTTGCTGTTAACGTTGCAGTTGTTCCGGTACAAATTGTTGTACCCGCTGCTGTAGGAGCTACAGGAGTTGGAGTTACTGTCACCGTAACTGCTGTTCGTGGACCTGCGCAACCTGAAACAGTTGATTGTACATAATATGTAGTTGTTGCAGAAAGAGCCGGAGATGTAAAACTTGAGCCTGTAAATAATGATGAACCTCCTGTTGAAACAGAGTACCAATCATATGTTCCACCCGGAGCAGTTGCATTTAAAGTTGCAGTTGAACCTTGGCAAACCGTGGTTCCGGCAGCTGTTGGTGCAACCGGAATGGGTGTTACGGTTACAGTCACTGTTGTTCGTGGACCCGGACAACCACCAACGGTTGTCTCTACATAATATGACGTAGTGGTTGTTAAAACCGGAGTCGTGTAACTAGCTCCGGTAGATAATAAAGTTCCACCACTTGCCGCATTATACCATGAATATGTTCCTCCAGGAGCCGTTGCCGTTAATGTTGCGGTTTGGCCTTCACAAATAGTTGTTCCGGCAGCTGTCGGAGCAACAGGTGTAGGAGTAACAGATACCGTTACTGCGGTTCTTGGGCCCGCACATCCGTTAATGGTTGACTGAACATAATAAGTTGTATTAGTTAAAAGAGCTGGTGTGGTATAAGAAGCACCAGTAAATAGTAAAGTTCCACCGGTAGAAGCATCATACCAATCATATGTTCCACCTGGTGCTGTAGCTGTTAAAGTTGCTGTAGTTCCCTGACAAATGGTTGTTCCCGGGGCTGTTGGCGCTGCTGGTATAGAGCTGACAGTAACTGTTACAGCTGTTCTAGGGCCGGTACAACCGCCAATGGTGGTTTGCACATAATATGTAGTTGTTGCTGTAAGAACAGGAGTAGTATAATTGGCTCCAGTTGCAAGTAATATACCACCTGAAGCAGCGCTATACCACTCATATGTTCCACCTGGGGCAGAGGCAGTTAATGCGGCTGAAGTACCTGTACAGATAGAAGTAGAAGCAGCTGTTGGAGCTGAGGGTGTAGGATTAGCAATTACAGTGACCGATGCCATAATGGGAGGACAACTGATTGTTGCATCGGATACATTTACGGAATAGGTTCCAATAGAATTTACGATAATGGATTGCGTGGTTTGTCCTGAACTCCATGAATAAGTATAAGGCGGAGCTCCACCCGTAGGCGTAGCAGTTAATGTGACGGTACCAGGTCCGCCTGAACATAATACAGGATTTGTTGGAGTAATTGCTACAGTCATTCCGGGTACGGTATTTACCCGAATTGTGTCACGACTTGTACCGGTACAGGAAGTATTAGGTGTACCCGAAACCATATAATCAATAAATGATGGTGCACCCACTCCCGGAGTAACCGTTGTGGTCAAACATCCTGTTGTACAGCTTAAATAAGAGTTATATAAACCTGCTGCGCCAGGACTTATTGACGTCCATGTCACAGAGGCTGGTTGTAATCCAGTTACACTAAGTGTTCCAGGACATCCTTGCCGGACAGTTATATCAGATGATGCAGCAATGGTTCGGGTAGCAACGATTGTGTAAGTTGGTGAATCACCTCCTGCTTTACAGAATACAATACAGTGTGCCCCCCCGGAAATACATGCTGGCGTTCCCAAAGAAGTAGGTGCACCACAATCGATCTGGTAAAATGCACCACCAGGAGGTGCAGGATTAGCTACCTGAAAATTTATCAGATCGGATAAAGGATTTACAATAATATTGAAACGAATACATTTAGTACTTGACTGCAAACAGCAAAGACCATTTCGTGTCTGACCATTAAGTACATATGTAGTATCAGACGTACTGGAAAGATCCACATTAATTGTTATGGCAGAACAGCCTCCTGTAGAACAATCGCAAACCTGGCTGGTGACCATAACTGATGTACTGTTTGCAGTTGTCCCGCAAATAACTACGCGCCTGAAATAAACACTTCCCGTTGAAGTTGGTGTATAGGAGTATGTGGCTGAAGTTGCTCCTGCAATATTTGAAAAAGACACGTTGTCAGTAGATGATTGCCATTGGAAAGTGGAAGCATCTGTACCTCCGTTAACCGATAAAATAGTTGCAACGTTATTACAAATTGGATTTGCTGAAGAAGAAACCGCGGTTCCTCCTGTTGCCGTTGCTACATTAGCGGATGTTAGTGTTGCCAATACAGCTCCGTTAACTAATCCGGCAATCGTACCGCTTCCTCCTGTCCGCGTCACCATTTGAGAAACAGGTCCTGTAACTGCCCTTGCCATGATACCGCTGATGGTCATAACATCAGATCGGTTAGTTCCGCTGCTTGTATAAGTAATAGTTATAGTAGTAGCGGTGACTACAATAGATTCATTAGACAAATTAGTGGTGGCAGCAGGAATAGTAACAGTACCTGTACCAGCAAGAAACTGATAATTTGCCGGAGCACTTAATATTAATGTAACGTTTGTACCAACAGCAAAATCTGCATTATTTCCTTCGCTGATAACAATGTTCCCTAAGGTGTAATAATTTGTTGGGTAAAAAGAACAGGTGTTTATTGTTAATGTTGGAGCAGTAATTGTTACTGCAGCATTTGCTTTCGTCAATGCGAAAAAAAACAAACTACCAAAAATGGCTAGTTTGCTATTTGTAGTAATGAATCTGAAAAGATTCATTGAACGAGAAGAAGAGAAAATTTCGCGCAAGTAATTTAGTCCCATATAAATGGTTTTTAAGTAAAGTGGTTCGCATTTGTACGTATAAAGCAGGAAGGAGTTACTTAAAAAGAATATTTAACTGTCTTTTCTTCTAACTTGCATTGGTTCTGACCTTTAAATATTAAAGGAAAGAATTAAATCACTTCACAAACAATTAATTAATAAATCAAATTATCTTAGAACAATGAAAACAAAACTTCTTCTGGCTATATTTCCTTATTTGATACTTACAGGAAATCCATGGAAAATAAATTCTTCATCAATCGTCTTTAATATCAAGAACGCGGGTCTGAATGTAGGTGGGTCATTCACAGGCTTTGAATCAGAAATTAAGTTCGACCCCTTAAAGCCTGAGAACGCTCACATTTTCGCATCAGTAAATTCAAAAACCATTAATACCGGTAATGATATGCGGGATGACCACTTAATAAAAGCAGAATATTTTGATGTAGAGAAATTTCCAAAAATTCAGCTTCAATCCTCTATAATTGAAAAAACAGGACCAATTTCATATAAAGGTCTATTTAAACTCACCATGAAAGGTATCACCCGGGATGTAATTATACCTTTCATTTTTTTACGATTACCTGATAAACAAGAAATTAAAGGTAGTTTTCAATTGGACCGAAGAGATTATCATGTTGGAGGAAACAGCATTAGTTTATCTGATAAAGTTACCGTCACAATTATTTTAAATGTGGTAGAATAACATTTTCTCATTCGATAAATCTTTTAACTTTGCAAAAGATTGTCCGGGTGGCGAAATTGGTAGACGTGTACGCTTGAGGGGCGTATGTTGCAAGACGTGAGAGTTCGAGTCTCTTTCCGGACACATAAAAAAGCAGTCTGTGCTGAGATTGTCGAAGTGACTCTCTTTCGAAATAGCTAAATGCTATAATAAACCGGTGAGTTATTGATCAATCATATAACTCATATTTTACATCAGCTTTTTTAAAACCCATTTGCTTCAGGTTTTCCACGGCTTCCAATATCATCACTTTCCATCCACAAATATAAAATTGAATATCAATTTTATCCTTGTATAAACTTTTGTATATCTCATGAACATATCCCTTTTCTCCTTTCCAATCAACAGAGTTTTCCCTGGAAAGAACCGGAATGTATTTAAATCCGGGTAATTTCTCCTGGAGTTCTTCCATTTCTTTTCTGTACAAAAGATCCTTTTCATAGCGGCTTCCTGAAATCAACGTTATTCCTTTGTGTGGAATTTTATAATTTAATATATCTAAAAGCATTGAACGAAAAGGAGCTATTCCTGTACCTGTGCAGACAAAACATAATTCCTTTTCAAATAGATCAGGCCTGGGTTTTCCGAATTTCCCTATTGGAACAGAAACTTTTAATTTATCACCTTTCTTTGCCTTATTAAACAAATATGTTGTACCTAAACCTCCATCTTTTAGTACTATAACAAGTTCAAATGTATTCTCTGAAGTACTTGGAGCTGAAGCAATGGAATAAGCTCTGGTTGTTTGCTTACAATCGATTGGAAGGTCGAGCATTGTGAATTGCCCCGGGATAAAATCGCACTTATTTAATTCCTCAATTCGAAAAAAAAATCGCTTAACATTTGGAACTTCATCAACTATGTCGATGATTTCCGCAGTGTAAAATGTTAATGGCATAGTCGTCAGATTTTCCTATTAAAATTAAACTAAAAATTATTAGAATGCAATGGAAAAATATCAAACAGGAGTGGATTTAAGCTTATAAAATTTATTAGGTACTTTTACATGAGTTAAATTTATTTGGAATGAATACTTTTTTTAAAGACCTTAAAATTATTGAGCTCGCTAATGTGCTTGCCGGACCTGCCGTTGGAATGTTCTTTTCGGAACTGGGTGCTGAAGTGATCAAAGTGGAAAATAAACTTACCAGCGGAGATGTTACCAGAAGCTGGAAACTTGCCGATGAAGACCCTGCAAGCTCTTCCTCTGCATATTATGCTTCGGTTAACTACAACAAAAAAAGCATAATACTTGATCTCACTTTAGAAAGTGAAAAGAAAAAAATTTATGAACTTGTAAAAACGGCTGATATTGTAATAACCAATTATAAACCCGGTGATGATATTAAACTGGGGATGGATTACGATACATTAAAAAAAATTAAAACAGATATCATTTATGCAAGTATTACCGGCTTTGGAGATCAGATGAAACGAACCGCATATGATCTGATCTTACAGGCTGAAACAGGATTTATGTTTATGAATGGGACCAAAGAAAGTGGTCCAGTTAAAATGCCGGTCGCACTCATCGATATTCTGGCAGCCCATCAGTTAAAAGAAGGTATTCTTGTTGCCTTCATAAAAAGACTGAAAACCGGAAACGGCTCAAAGGTGAGTGTTTCTTTATATGATTCTGCAATTGCGTCTCTGGCTAATCAGGCCAGCAACTGGTTAATGACCGGGCATGATCCCCAGAGGAATGGTTCTCTTCATCCTAATATTGCACCATACGGTGAGATTTTTATAACAGCTGACCATAAGCAAATTGTTTTAGCAATAGGAAACAATAAGCAATTCAAGCTTCTTTGTGAGATTATTGGAGGCTGCGAGATTGCAAGTGATCCGAAATTTACAACAAACACTGAGCGGGTCAAACACAGGGAAGAATTATACAACCATATTCAACCTTTCTTTAGTAAATTAAATTCGCACAAGATCATAAATGAGTTGATTGCATCTGATATACCTGCAGGTATTATTAGATCTGTTAAAGAAGTTTTTAATGATGAACAGGCAAAATCTCTGATTAATTCTGAAAATCCTGATGGCATAAAAACTCATGTTGTTAAAACCGCTGTTTTTAAAATAAGATAAGTAATCCTCTGATAATAAATTATTTAGGCCAATTTGGTTGATTTAGATTTTTTTTTATATTTTTGTACATCTTCCAAGCACAACGACAGAACAAATGCGTAAAAAAATATTACTCTCATTATTATTGATAATTCCATTATTGGCTACTGCTCAATATAAAAAATCGAGATATAAGCGTGCTAATAATTTCTCAAACAGTAAAAGCAAAGCGCGCAAGGAATATGTGATTGGAATAGGAGCCGCAAATTTTCTTGGAGAATTGGGCGGTGCGAATCAGATCGGAACCAACTTCGTTAAAGATCTTGAATTTTCAATGACCCGTCCTTCAGCAGCACTTGGGATGAGGTATAAGTTTGCTAAAAGATTTGCTGTAAAAGGTGGATTATACTACCAGCTTGTGAGTGGAGCAGACAGATTAACCAAAGAACCATATCGTAATAACCGTAACTTAAGTTTCAGATCTCATATTTTTGAGCTTTCTGCACAACTGGAACTATTTATCACCAAAGAACAGCAAGGCCATCGCTATAAGATCAAGAATGCGAAAGGAATGAAAAATTATGATTACCAGGCATATCTTTTTGCTGGTATCGGAGCTTTCTATTTTAATCCTCAGGCACTTTACAATGGCGCATGGGTAAATCTTCAGCCTTTAGGTACCGAAGGACAAGGATTACCGGGCGGACCAAAAAAATACTCAAGAATTACAGTTTGTATTCCTTATGGGGTAGGTGCTAAATATAATTTAAATAAAGACTATTCTGTTGGATTGGAGATCGGTATAAGGAAAACATTTACCGATTATATTGATGATGTTAGTACTGTTTATTACGACAATAATGTAATACGTGATGAAAGAGGCGATATGGCAGGTGATCTTGCCGATCCTTCACTATTGAATTATCCTGCAGAACTTGGTGGAGCATCTTCCGGTGCAAATCAAACTGCAACCGGTGAGCAGCGCGGAGACCCTAAAGATAAAGATGCATTTATGTTTGTAAACATTACGGTTTCTTATAAGGTTCCATACAAACGTAGAACAAGATCTAAATTCTAAATTGAACACAAATCATATTATTATAACAGAGCCTCAAACTAAAGAACAGTTTGAGGCTTATTATTTAACCCGTTACGAAACTCTGCGTAAGCCATGGAATCAACCTTTAGGTTCTGAGAAAGACGACCAGGAGAATGATTGTATTCACATAATGGCAATAAAGGAAAATTTAGATGTAGCCGGTGTTTGCCGTCTGCAGTTTAATTCTTCTTCGGAAGCCCAGCTTCGTTACATGGGTGTTAAAGAAAACACACAAGGATCAGGTATAGGCAGAAAACTTATTGAATATGCAGAATCAAGAGCGAAAGAAAAAGGCGCAGGAATTATTATACTTCAAGCGAGAGAAACTGCTGTAGATTTCTATAAAAAATGCGGTTATTCAATTGTTGAAAAGAGCTATTTGATGTGGAATGAAATCCAACACTACCTTATGAAGAAAATATTGAACAACTAGATTATTTTATTTCAGATCTGATTACTTTTAACAAAGCCTTGGCCTCACTTTCCTCTATCTGCATTGCAAATTTTATTTCTTTTCCATAATAGTCAAAAGCAAGCTTCTCCCCTCCCACCATCCAGTATGATTTATTCATATTATCTGCAAATGAGTTTTCTTTCAGATCAACAATTCTAATGTCTTTGATAAAATCACACTCGTACACTTTTATTTTTCCTTTTCCGGCAACATCTCTTTTGTAAAAAAATTTATTCTCTTTCAATTTAATTTTTTCTACCCCGAACTTTCTCCACATAAATGCTTTAAATATCCTGAATTCAAAATAAGCCCAAAAGCCAAGCCATACAATCAGCATAACTTTGGTATTCGGATCAGGAATAAGAAAATACTGAGTTAATACAACAATTCCACTAACTGTCCAGATAAAGAACCATGCAAATAAAAGTATATTTTTCGTTTTTTCAGACTGAGAAACGATTACAATACTTGTTTCTTTATCTGATCGCTTAATACTTATACGCTTTCCTATGTACTCCATGCTTTTGAATTTCTGTGCAAAAATATCAATAAATTCCATATCTGAAGGACTTCAATATCCCGCAACATGCTGAATGTTTATAATGTGAATTACAAGAAAATATATTTACCTGATTTGTCTACTTCTATTTTCGGAAGTTTTTTATTCTTTTCGAAATAATCATAACCGGTCTTTAAATTATTCCAGAAAATCTTTACTGAACCATCTCCATATTTTTCATTAAGCAATGCCATTCCTTTTGTATCCAGCTTATTTGGAAAAATATGTATAGGAATGCTCTCCTGACCTCCATTTTTTGCTTCTACTGCGAGTATATATAATTCCTTGATATATGTATCAGTTATTGGTACACAGCCGATACTCAAGCAGTTACCATGAATCATAATATCACCACCAAGGTTGGCTTTTCCAATTATTTTATCACTTGCATTAGGATAACTTACACGCAACGATAAATGATAATTGCTGTAAGGGTTAAAAGCTTCAATTTTATAGAATCCTTCCGGAACCTGACCGTCACCTTGCTTGCGCTTTGGGCCTAATTCTCCCGAGTAATAACATATATCGTAGGTTTTGAACAACCTGAACTCTTTTTCATTTTTATTTCTGAGCCATGTCTCAACAATTTTTTCATTTTTAAAGATTCTTACAAATAATTCAAAGTCTGCTGAAGCAAAACCTTTTTTCTGCAATTCATTTTTTAAGTGGTCCCATTTTTCGGAATAAGCACTTTTAACCCGTGGTGCTTTTTGCTGAACAGATCTAAATGTTTGGGCGATAGAGAAATTAAAGAAGAGTAATAAGATCGGAGTAAATAATATTCGCCTCTGCATGAATGTTAATTATTAAGTTGATAAAATAGATTATAAACTGATTTAACGCAGCTTTCTGATGTTAATTTTGTTATAACTTATTTCATTGAAATGAAAAACATACTTTTTGTATTTAAAAATAAATATTTTTTAACGATAATCACTTTGTCGGTGTGGGTGATCTTTTTTGATAAAAACGATATGGCTACTCAGATTGAACTAAGAAAGGAAGTTAAGCAACTTGAAGAAGAACGAAATTATTATGCACATGAAATTGCCGAAATAACATCTGATCTTCGTGAACTTACAAGCAATCCAAAAACTCTTGAAAAATTTGCCCGTGAAAAGTATCTGATGAAACGGGATAATGAAGAGATCTTTAAAATAGTAGAGGAAAAATAATCTCTAGTTTACGATCATTTTTTTGTTATAAATACTTTGCTGAGAAGTAGCTGTAATGAAATAAATTCCTGCACTCAATTTTTTTGATGGATCAATAACGATTACATTGTCGTTCTCATTTTTCAGAATAACTACTTTCGAATAATTTTCTTTTCCTGAAATATCCTTCACAACTACAAGGATCTCCTGATCTAAAGGTGCATTCACTTCCAGAGAAATATCACTTCCTGTATTTGGATTAGGATACACGACAAAAGAAAATTCCTGATCTGCAGCAAAATCCACAGGCTTTATAGATGAATAGGTTGATCTGCCGTCAAAGTCGGTTTGCTTTAAACGGTAATATCCTGTGCCGCTTAACGGAGAATGATCAATAAAAGAATAAGTTAAAGTTGCCGTGCTATTACCTGCTCCATCTAACTGACTGAGACTTTCAAAATTCATTCCGTCAGAAGACCTTTCAACAGTAAAATAATCATTATTAGTTTCTGAAGCTGTTATCCAATCAAGGCAAATATCTCTGTCACAAACAACAGCAGCAAATGAGATAAGTTCAATAGGTAAAGGTGCACCGTAAGTAAGAGGTCCGCTTACATTTCCATCTCCGGCTGTCCATACATTAGAACCTCCGATTGATATAAGGGTTGAACTTCCTCCACCTGGAAAAGTTTTTATTATGGTTCCGCCAGTATTAATTTCTACGGTTGATCCGGTAGGAAGCTTAAACTGTACACCATTTGTAGTAAAATTTAATGTTCCATTAATAGTAAGAATCATCGGAGAAGGGCATCCGGAATAATCTACATCATTTGACATATTAATAGTACCATTCACGACAATAGTTGTATTGCAGCCGGGAGGGCCGCCAAAAGGAGCTGTGGTACATGTCCAGCCGGCAGAAGCCCAATTCGGATATGTTCCATTCCCTGAAGTGCAGGTCCCTGAAAAAATGTGGAACGTCAGAAAAAGAAAAGATGCTAGGAGTAGTAGCTTTTTTCTCATACTTGAGTATTTGTACTGATTTTATACGAATTTATAAAAAAAATACAAACAACCAAATAAAAAATGTGAAAATTCTTACCAAACTGTTGTTGACAATCTATTTTTGGGTTATCAGCTCGTTGATCAGATTATTAAAGATCTTCGGATATTCCATCATGCTGGCTGGTTTACAGATATACTTCTTCGCCCCTGCAGCCATGCATTTTGCAACATCCAGTTCATAATTACTTGTACTGAAAATCACTACAGGAATATCTTTCCAGACAGGATTCTTTTTAATAATTTCAAGAGCCTCTCTTCCATTCATCAAAGGCATGTTTAGATCCATCATGATAACATCAGGCATTACTTTTCCTTCCGCCAGGGCATCAATAACTTCTAAACCATTTGTAAAAAACCGCAGCTGCTCTTCATCAACAAAATCCATGAATGCTTCTTTGATAAAGAAACGTTCGTCTTTGTCATCATCTACGCTAAAAATTAACAGATCTTCTTTCTTGCTTTTCATTATCTATCCTGTATATTCTCCAAAAACATTTCTCATTGTATCTGCTATTTCTCCTAATGTTGCATAGCTTTCAGCCGCTTCTAATATTGTCGGCATCAGATTTACATCAGCTCTTGCATTTGAATCTAATTTAGAAAGGATCGATCTTACTTTTTCGTTATCTCTTTCTGATTTTATTTTATTGATCTTATCGATCTGTAATTGCCTGATTGAATCATCAACCGTAAAAATATCTTTTAATGGTGATTCTTCCGAAGTAAATTTATTTACTCCTACAATTATTTTCTCTCCGGTCTGAATATCCTTCTGATACTTATAAGAGGATGCGGCAATCTCATTCTGCAGATACCCCTGCTCTATTGCAGAAACTGAACCACCCATTGCATCTATCTTGCGGATATAATCCCATGCTGCAGCTTCAACTTCGTTAGTAAGTGATTCCACAAAATAAGAACCTGCCAGCGGATCAACAGTGTCTGCCGCACCGCTTTCATATGCAATGATCTGCTGTGTTCTTAAAGCAATGCGTGCAGCTTCTTCAGTTGGTAATGCAATAGCTTCATCAAAGCCATTGGTATGCAAGCTTTGAGTGCCGCCCAATACTGCCGATAATGCCTGAGTTGTTACCCGAATAATATTATTATGAGGCTGCTGGGCCGTTAGTGTAGAACCTCCTGTTTGCGTATGAAAATCTTTTGTAATCTTAGCCCACATTCTTCTTGCAGCGCGGAACTTTGCAACTTCTTCAAACAGATTATTATGAGCGTTAAAAAAGAATGAAAGTCTTTTAGCAAAAACATTTATATCCAGGCCCTTATCAATTGCCGCTTTTAAATACGCTTTTCCGTTTGCGAGAGTAAAAGCCAGTTCCTGAACAGCAGTTGAGCCTGCTTCACGGATATGATATCCTGAAATTGAAATAGTATTCCACTTAGGAACCTCCTTACTGCAATATTCAAAAATATCTGTAATGATACGCATGCTTGGCTTGGGAGGATAAATATATGTTCCTCTTGCAGCGTATTCTTTTAAAATGTCATTTTGTATGGTACCTGAGATCTTCTTCAGATCCGCTCCCTGCTTTTTTGCCAATGCAATGTACATCGATAAAAGAATCGAAGCAGTTGAATTGATCGTCATGGAGGTTGTGATATTCTCAAGCTTTATTCCATCAAATAATATTTCAATATCTCTCAGTGAATCTATTGCAACTCCTGCTTTCCCAACTTCTCCGTCCGCAAATTCATGAGAACTGTCATAACCGATCTGTGTTGGTAGATCGAAGGCCACTGAAAGACCTGTAGTTCCGTTATTCAGAAGATAATGATATCTTTTATTTGATTCCTCAGCAGTTGAAAAACCAGCATACTGGCGCATTGTCCAGAACTTACTTCTGTACATTGTCGACTGAACACCCCGTGTAAAAGGAAATTCACCCGGCTGCTCCAAAGCAACCTCTGGTCGCGGATAAACACGCCTGATCTCAATATCCGAATCAGTTAAAAATTTTTCTTTGCGTTCTTTTTCTTCCATATATTTAGTTAATTGGAAATTAGTTATTGGTTAATTAAGGCAGCTTCGACATCAAGCCTGAATTAACCAAAACCATTCACTTATTTAACCATTCTTAAAATTCTTTACCTATTTCTTTTTTAATTGTATCGATTGCAGCATGTGTAGGCAATACCGTAAGCTGAGCAGAAACAGCAAGTATGGTTTGTGCAAGCTCCATTCCTGTAGATTCTGCTGTTACTTTTGATGCCGAAACATTAATGATCTTGATTGTTTCTTCTTTTGCTTTTACAACAGCCTCCCAGGATTTAGTGCTCATATAGATCTGCTGTGATAAATTGTGCTCAAATTCACTTCTGATCGTTTTAAGCAGCTCTGCCTGAAATATAGATGCACTTGTATTCTTATTAACACGCATAACCATATTTGAGATCTACAGTCTTTTTTCTATTCTCATGATCCAAAAAGTTCTTCACCAAATAGTAAGTTGTAAGAAATACTATTCCTGCCGGTAAAATAATTTTCATTATTTCTAATGCCTCATCCATTTTTGATAGTTTTTCAGCCTGCTAATAGCCTGATTAGAGTTTTTGTTTCTGCGGGTTAAATATCGCAATATTTATTGACTTTTTATACCAATATTTATTAAACTTGTGGGATCAAATATCAAAAAAATGTATAGGACTATTAGTGATTTTATAACGGATTGGAAATACGAAGAAGAATCGACACTTAAAGTGTTTAGAAATATCAATAATGATTCTTTAAATAAAAAAGATAACGAAAATGTAAGAAGTATTGCAGTGCTTGCCTGGCATATTACTATAACCCTCAGTGAAATGCTTAACAAAGCGGGCCTTAAGGTTAGCGGACCTGATGAAAACAGCAAACCGCCTGCTGATATTTCTAAAATTATTTCTGCGTATGAAAGTTCATCTGCATCGGTTCTTCAACAGGTTCAGAAAAACTGGAATGATTCTGATTTGCTTGAAGAGATTCCAATGTATGGTGAAACCTGGAAAAAAGGAGTTGTATTAAGCGTATTAATAAAACATCAGGCACATCACCGTGGACAATTAACTGTATTAATGCGTCATGCAGGACTGATTGTTCCCGGTGTATATGGTCCTTCAAAAGAAGAATGGGCCCAGTTCAATATGCCTGCAATGGATTAATAAAAAGTACTGAAATCCATTAATATATACTATTCTCATTTAGCGCCCGTTCAAATAAGATTTTATTAGCTTTGTGGCGCTTAAAAAAATTCTTATGAGTAAATTATCTGATCGAATTAATAATCTTGCTGAATCCCAAACTCTTGCAATGGCTAAAAAAAGCCGTGAATTACAGGCTGAAGGAAAGGACATTATAAATCTTAGTATCGGTGAGCCCGACTTTGATACCCCACAATTCATTAAAGATGCAGGAAAAAAGGCTATAGATGAAAATGTTACACGTTATACTCCTGTTGCAGGAATATTAGAATTAAGAAAAACGATTGCAGCTAAATTCAAACGTGATAATAATCTGAATTACAATTTCGATCAGATCATAGTTTCTACCGGTGCAAAACAATCCATCGCCAATGTAATTCTCAGCATGATCAATCCTGGCGAAGAAGTGATCGTACCGATACCTTATTGGGTAAGTTATATTGAAACTATAAAACTTGCTGAAGGAATTCCGGTAACCATACCAACAAGCATAGAATCTAATTTTAAGATCACTCCTGAACAGTTAAGAAAAGCCATTACTCCTAAAACGAAAATGATGGTTTTCAGTACGCCTTGCAATCCAAGCGGTTCTGTTTATAATAAGGAAGAGTTAAAAGCTTTGGCAGCTGTGATCATTGAATACCCTGATCTATATGTAATTTCTGACGAGATTTATGAGTACATAAATTTTGGTGAAAAGCATGAAAGTCTGGCGCAGTTTGATTTTATTTATGAGCGCGTTATCACTGTTAATGGTGTGTCCAAAGGATATGCAATGACAGGCTGGAGGATTGGATATATCGGTGCGCCAAAATGGATCGCTGATGCATGTGACAAAATGCAGGGACAATTTACTTCCGGAACTTCTTCTGTTTCGCAGATGGCAGCAATGGAAGGAATTAAATCAGAACCTTCTATCACCTATAAAATGCGTGATGCTTTCAAGAAAAGACGTGATCTCGTTCTTGAGCTTATGAAAGAAATACCCGGAATGAAAACAAATATTCCTGACGGAGCATTTTATATATTTCCAGACATCTCTTATTATTTTGGAAAAGCTTATGATGGTTATAAGATCAAAAACTCTAACGATCTGAGCATGTTCCTTCTTGAAATGGGAAATGTAGCCCTTGTTTCTGGTGATGCATTCGGAGATGATAACTGTATTCGTTTTTCTTATGCAACATCAGAAGACAAACTTATAGAAGCTGTTAAGCGAATCAAGAACGCACTGGAATTGCTCAAATAATGAACATAAAGGAAATTTTCAATTCATTTAGTAAATTGAATGTTCTCATTATCGGTGACGTAATGATAGATTCTTACATGTGGGGAAATGTAAACCGCATTTCACCTGAAGCACCGGTTCCTGTTGTTGCTGTCAGTAAAAAAGAAAATCGCCTTGGAGGAGCAGCTAACGTTGCTCTTAATATTCAGGCAATGGGTGCAAATCCCTTATTATGCTGCGTGATTGGTGATGACGATAATGGAAAACTTTTTTCTGTTCTTCTAAAAAAACAAAAATTATCTTCCGAAGGTATCCTTAAAAGTAAAAAACGTATAACCACCACTAAAACCCGTATTCTTGGGGGAAATCACCAAATGATCCGTGTGGATGAAGAAGACGACTCTTTAATAAATGACAGTGATACCAAACATCTTATTTCATCAGTAAAAAAAATGATCTCTTCAAAAAAAATTGATGTGATCATATTTGAGGATTATGATGCAACGCTTTTTAAACCGAATTTAAAGGAATTGAAAGAAGGCTTAAAAGTAGACTTCGATCACATGGATGTTAAAACACTTTCACAGGTCGTAGATAAATTCCTGAAAAAACAAAATATAGATTCGGCTCTTATCACTCTCTCCGAAAGAGGAGTTTATATAAACGATAAAAAAAACAAGGTGCTTATTCCTGCACATGTACGTGACATTACTGATGTATCAGGTGCAGGCGATACCGTTGTCAGCATTGCTGCATTATGCCTGGCAAGCGGATTATCATCCACAGCAACCGCTACATTAGCCAATCTGGCCGGTGGACTTGTTTGTGAAAAAGTGGGTGTAGTTCCCGTTAACAAAAAGGAATTACTTGAAGAAGCCCTTAAACTAAAATTAAGTTAGACATACCGGATCATCTCATTTAGAATTACAATGACCAAACCCGTAACTCCATATAAAGATTCTAATTCCGGTAAAAAAGAACAGGTTGCTACCATGTTCAATAATATTGCGCCTAAATATGATTTTTTAAATCAGCTTCTTTCTTTAGGGATTCACAAAGGATGGAGAAAAAAGGCAATACGGATGCTTAAATCCGAAAAACCGGAAACCATCCTGGATATTGCTACAGGAACAGGTGATTTTGCTATTGAAGCTGTTAAGTTGAATCCTAAAAAAATTGTTGGAGTAGATATTTCAGAAGGTATGCTTAAGATTGGTGTTGAGAAAATCAAAAAGCTGGATCTCGACAACCTTATAACTTTACAGGAAGGTGACTCTGAAAATTTAAAGTTTCCAGATAACAGCTTTGATGCGGTTACAGTTGGTTTCGGAGTCCGTAATTTTGAGAATCTCGATAAAGGAATTGCTGATATTTATCGTGTATTAAACAAAAATGGAACACTTATCGTTCTTGAATTTTCCAAGCCAAGAGCATTCCCGATAAAACAATTATATAACTTCTATTCACGCTTTGTTACCCCAACAATCGGCACATTATTTTCTAAAGACAAATCTGCCTATAGTTATCTGCCTGAATCAGTGAATGCATTTCCTGACGGGGAAGATTTTTTAAATGTTCTTAGAAAAGCGGGGTTTAAAGGAGTGAGAGATACAAAAGTCGCATTTGGCATTGCATCCATCTATTTTGCGAAAAAATAAAATAACTTTACAAACTTTGCGTTAGAAAGCGCTGATATATATATTTTGAAAAAAACTATAAAATACAGTCTACTTCTTTTAACTCTTTTATCACCCTTGTTCTCTGATGCCCAGGAACAGAGAGGGAATCTGAGCAACTATTATCAGGAACGTCTGCATTTTGGTTTCACATTGGGCGTGAACAGAAGTAATTTTATTATTCACACGACTGAGCATTTTGAACGTTTCGATAGTTTAAAATGGGTAAGATCTTCTCCAAAAACAGGATTTAACCTTGGAATAGTTTCCGAATTAAAACTTCATACTTACATTACACTTCGTTTTGTTCCAAATCTTTCATTTGCGGAAAGGAATCTTCAGTATTATTTTGAAGGCCAGGATACGATCGTACGCACTAAATCAATCGAATCAACCTTTCTTAATTTCCCGCTTGATCTGAAAATCCGTTCAAAACGCGTTGGTAATTTTGGTGCTTATATTCTTGCAGGCGGAGGTTACAGCCTTGATCTCGCTTCGAAACGTAAGGTGCAGAACAGTACGGGCACGGATGCGATCGTGAAATTAAAGCGCGATGATTTTTCTTATGAAGTTGGTGCAGGTGCTGAATTTTATCTTGAATATTTCAAGTTTGCAATTGAAGGTAAATTAAGTATTGGAACCACCAATCTATTAATAAAAGACAACACAGTTTTCTCGGACTCCATTGATAAACTCAATTCTAAGATCTTTTTGATCTCTATCACTTTCGAAGGATAAGTTATGGATAGCGAATTCCCGCATTTACGAGTTGTGTTGTATACGTCATTGCGAAGGCTTTTCGCCTGAAGCAATTTCAACGTTAGAAAAAGAATCTTTAAACTTTATAATATTTATCACAATGTACTTTGTCATGCTGAGCGCAGCCGAAGCATCTTCTTAAAAACGGAGATGAATTTAATGTGAGATTTATTCATAAATGAATTGATAATACAGGCTCTGTCCTTGATAGGTCAAAAAGAAGCCGCAGATTCGCAGATTTTTAATCGGGCAGATTTTATCGCTTCGCGATAGATTCAGAGATGTCCGCTTTTTTCCTTAATTTTGCAACACTGCACGATAAACACGTGCCTGAATAAAAAATGAAGAACGAACTCTCTCTCGTTGTTTCTCCCGAAGAAGCAGTAAACGAAATCCTCCTGAAGGAAATAATAGCCCATCAGCTTTTCTGCAAATCTTCTGCAATTACTTTTTTCAAGATCCTAAAACGATCAGTTGATGCACGTTCCAGGAATATTAAGATCAATCTTAAAGTGGAAGTATACATCAACGAAAATCCTCCCGCTCCTGTAAATTATAAAATCAATTATCCTGATGTAAGCACTAAGACACCTGTGCTTGTTATCGGTGCCGGTCCGGCCGGATTATTTGCCGCTCTGCAGCTTATCGAGAACGGATTGAAGCCTGTCATCATTGAGAGAGGAAAAGACGTTAAAAGCCGCAGAAGAGATCTTGCAGCAATTAACAAAGAACACATCGTTAATCCTGATTCTAATTATTGCTTTGGTGAAGGTGGTGCCGGGACATACAGTGATGGTAAGCTATACACTCGTTCCACCAAAAGAGGTGATATAAATAAAGTACTTGAAACTTTTGTGGCTCATGGTGCTGATGAAAACATACTGGTTGAAGCACATCCTCATATTGGAACTAATAAATTGCCGAAGATAATTCAGGCCATGCGCCAAAGCATTGTGGACTCAGGCGGAGAAGTTCATTTTAATACCAAAGTTGTAGATCTGATCATAAAAAACAATTCGGTCAAAAGTGTTGTATGCGATGATCTTATTGAAAATACGTCAAGAGAATTTAATGCGGATCATTTGATACTTGCAACAGGACACAGCGCCAGAGATATTTTTGAATTGCTGCATAAAAAGAATATCCTCATTGAGGCAAAAACATTCGCGATGGGTGTTCGTGTTGAGCATCCTCAATCATTGATCGACAGTCTTCAATACCATTGCAGCATCAGTGAAGTACAAAAAAAGCGGGATCTTCTTCCTGCTGCTTCTTACAGCATGGTTCACCAGGCACTGGGAAGAGGCGTTTATTCTTTCTGCATGTGCCCGGGCGGTATTATTGCTCCATGCGCAACATCTCCCGGAGAAGTTGTTACAAACGGCTGGTCTCCTTCAAAGCGAAATAATCCTTTTGCAAATTCCGGTATAGTTGTTACAATCGAACCGGAAGATTATTTAAAATATAAAAGCGATGGACCTCTTGCAGGACTCCGTTATCAGCAGGCTTTAGAACGAATGGCCTGGAAAGCAGGCGGAGAAACACAAACTGCTCCGGCACAACGTCTCGCAGATTTTGTAAATAACAGCCTCTCCTCTACTCTGCCTGATGTGTCTTATCAGCCTGGAATTAAGTCGGCACCCCTTCATACTTTATTACCTCCTGAGATCGGGAAACGTTTACAATTAGGATTTAAGGAATTCGGAAATAAGATGCGCGGGTATCTTACAAATGAAGCGGTAATTGTTGGTGTAGAATCCCGAACTTCTTCTCCGGTAAGGATTCCAAGAAACAATGAAACGCTGCAGCATCCTCAGATCAAAGGTCTCTATCCATGTGCTGAAGGGGCCGGTTATGCAGGAGGAATAGTTTCTGCGGCTATTGACGGACAAAAATGTGCGAAGGCAATAGCATCAGTTATTTAATATTAACTTTGCAAAAAAATATTAATTATATGAAGTTTTTAATCCAACTTGTAATTTCTACACTCGCTGTTTTGATAGCCTCCTACATTTTACCCGGAGTAAATATAAAGGACAATAGTTTTCTGACAGCATTGATTGTTGCCGCTGTCCTTGCTTTTTTGAATGCCGTTATAAAACCGATAATGATCATCCTTACTATTCCAATAACTGTAATAACTCTGGGGTTATTCCTGCTTGTGATCAATGCTTTGATGATACTCCTTGCTGCCAAGATCGTAGATGGATTTCATGTCGATGGTTTTTGGTGGGCACTTTTATTTAGTCTAATACTTTCACTGGTTACTTCTATACTTGAAGGAATTAAGAAGCGCGATGAGAACGAAGGTGGAATTTAAATTTCTGTTTTCAATTTATAACAAATAAACTAATAACCTTTTACAATAAAAACATGATCCAGGTAGGCCGTTACAACGAATTGAAAGTGCTCAAAGAGATGGATTTCGGTATTTATCTTGGTGATGGTTCCTATGAGATCCTGATGCCTACAAAGTGGGTTCCTAAGGATACACAGATCGGTGATGTGATGGATGTTTTTGTTTTCAGAGATTCTGAAGGAAGATTAATTGCTACTACAGTTAAACCGTATGCACTGGCAGGAGAATTTGCTTTTCTGGAAGTTCAGCAGGTAAATAATACCGGTGCTTTCCTTGATTGGGGAATGGAAAAAAACCTGATGGTTCCCTTCAGGGAACAACCTGTTCCAATGGAAGAAGGAAAAAGCTATGTTGTGTATGTGTATGTTGATGAAGAAACAGATCGTATCGTGGCAAGTGCTAAACTAAATAAGTTCATTGAGCGTGAGGATATAGATCTTATTGAAGGAGATATTGTGGATCTTCTGATCTATTCAGAAACTGATAAAGGTTTAAATGCGATCATTAACAATACCTACCAGGGACTTATTTACAGAAACGAGATCTTCGATAATGTACGTATTGGCGACAGAGTAAAAGGATATGTTAAGGTCGTACGCGAAGATAACAAGATCGATCTTTCTTTGCAGAAAAGCGGTTATGAGTTAGTGGATGATGTTAAATGGAAGATCCTGAACCTTCTTAAAGAAAAGAATGGCTTTCTCCCGCTTCATGACGGTAGCTCACCTGAGGAAATCAAAGCAGCTCTGCAGATCAGCAAAAAGGCATTCAAAAAAGCTGTTGGCGCACTTTACAAGGAACAGCTTGTTAAGCTTACTCCGAAGGGTGTCGAGTTGATCAGAAGATGATGTACCGATTTATTGATTTACCGATTTGTTGATGTACTGATTTGCCATTTAGCATCCTTTGAACCCAATTTTCTTAAGAACGTCATCCCGTGCCCCGACACGGGATCTTCATGACACATTGCAGTATTAATCCGCATATCGGTAAATTTACAAATCAGATATGATGATAAGGTTCATTCTTCAATATCGTCATTGCCCTGTAAACTTGCTCAATAAAAAACAACCTTACCATCTGATGAGAGAATGTCATTTTTGATAAAGACAATTTACCATTCGCTCTTTTGTAGATCTCCTCAGAAAATCCGTAAGGCCCCCCAACAACAAACACAAGATTCTTGATCCCTGAATTCATTTGCTGCTGGATAAAGCCGGAAAAACCAACAGAATCATATTCTTTTCCATTTTCATCAAGAAGGATCACTTTATCAGGATTCTGCAAATGCTTCAGGATCAATTCTGCTTCCTTCTGCTTTTGCTGTTCAATACTTAAGGCCTTCGTGTTCTTTAATGCAGGAATCACTATTGTTTCAAAGGAGATATAATGTTTTAAACGCTGCTCATAAACTGCAAAACCTTTTATTATATGATCGTCTTCTGTTTTGCCGTTAAGAATAAGTGTGATTTTCATGGAATGATACTATTTACATGCAAAAAAACTATATTTTTGTGTGAAAGCAAAGATAACCATTAGAATTCATCAAATGGCTAAAAGTGCAGACTGGCTTAATTATTGCAAACTATTCAGCAAATTAAATTTCTAATGAAAACCAAAGCAGTCATTGCATTATTTATCATCGCTGTTGATTGACGATATTGCTTCCGCGATCCGTTCCGGAAATCCTAAGAACATTTCTAAATTTTTTATTGAAAATATAGATCTTAAAGTAATTCAGCAGGAGGACGTTTACAGCAAACAACAGGCTGAAATGATCCTGAAAGATTTCTTTACAAAGCATGCAGTAAAAACTTTTACTGTTGCTCATAAAAGTGAGCCTAAGAACGGATCTCAATATGTGATCGGAACCCTTGAAACCAGTAATGGTAAATTCAGAACTTATTTTCTGATAAAACCATCCGGTTCTCAGACACTCATACAGCAATTTAGAATTGAAACTGAAAATGAGTAAAACGATCAATCCTGAAAAACTTTATAATTTTAATATCAACGAATTTATCTCCCACGCTTTAGCTGAGGATATAGGAGATGGTGACCATACTTCTCTTTCATGCATCCCTTCTTCAGCAAAAGGAAAAGCTCAGCTTCTTGTTAAAGAAAACGGAATTTTGGCAGGTGTCGAGCTTGCGTTAAAGATCTTTAAAGCTGTTGACCCATCACTCAAAGTAAAAGTGCTGCTGAAGGATGGCAGCGAAATTAAAATTAGTGATATTGTTCTTACCGTTACTGGAAAATCACAATCTATTCTTATTGCAGAACGTCTGGTCCTTAACTGCATGCAACGGATGAGCGGTATTGCTACTAAAACCAATATGCTCGTAAAGCTTTGTAAAGGGACTAAAACAAAGGTTATTGATACAAGAAAAACAACCCCAACAATACGCGGACTCGAAAAGTGGGCAGTAGTTATTGGTGGTGGCGCGAATCACAGGATTGGTTTATATGACATGATTCTTATCAAAGACAATCATATTGATTATGCTGGCGGTATAAAACAATCCATTGAAGCAGCAAACATTTACCTCAAAGCCAAAAAGAAGAAACTCAGAATAGAAATTGAAGCCCGCAATATTGAAGAAGTAAAACAGATCCTTGAAGTTGGGAAAGTTCACCGAATCATGCTGGATAATTTTAATTATGCTGATATCCGCAAAGCAGTCAAAATGATCGGAGGCAAATATGAAACTGAAGCATCAGGCGGGATCAATGAAAAAACTATCGCGGAATATGCAAAATGCGGAGTAGATTTTATTTCAGTTGGCGCCCTTACACACAATATTAAAAGTCTTGACCTAAGCTTAAAAGCTATCAAATAATGGAGTTAAAGCATACAAGGCGACTGATAAAACTTAAACCGGCTCACTCACTTGTTAAAGGCACTGTATGTAGTTTCCAAGTTTTTTTTTAAAGCCATGAAAAATGGTTCTTTAAACATGAGAGCTACATCCCTTGCATTCAGTTTTTTTTTAGCAATCTTCCCTTCTATTATTTTTTTATTTACCCTCATTCCATACATTCCTATAGATAATTTCCAGGACCAGTTATTTAATATGCTTCAAAGCGTTATGCCTAAAAGTGCATTTGAAGCAACAGAAGACACTATTGCAGATATAATTAAAAAACCCAGAAGCGGCTTGCTTTCATTTGGATTTATAACTGCTTTGTATTTTTCCACAAATGGATTCAATGCAATGATCAATGCTTTTAATGAGACATATCACACCATTGAAACACGTCACCCGATTATGCAGCGACTTGTATCTTTGATCATGGTTTTTGTGACTGTAATTATGCTTACCATTGCAATTCTGCTTATAATTTTCAGCGAAATCGGGTTCAATAAGCTGATACGCGGTGATGATGCGTTGTATTATCTGTTATTGATCGGTAAATGGTCTATCCTATTTATTCTGTGTTTCTGTCTGATATCATTCAATTACTACATAGGACCGAAACGCAAGAGAGGGTGGAGATTTTTTTCTGCAGGATCAATGTTCGCAACCCTACTCATAGGCGCGGCATCCTTTGCTTTTGCATATTATGTAAATAATTTCGGGGAGTACAATAAACTTTACGGTTCTATCGGAACCCTTATTGTTATTATGATGTGGATCTATATTAATTCGCTGATATTACTTCTTGGTTTTGACCTGAATGCAAGTATTCATACCGCCAAGAACATCACAACTTATAATACGAGTATTTCTGATCTTAAACTTAAATAAGATCCCGTGGATCATTATTCCTATCCTTGATCTTATTCTTTGTTTTCTTGTGCATTCGTATATTCATCATCTCTACAAACAATGAGAATGCAATACAGATATAGATAAACTTCTTATCCACATGCTGGTGGAATGATTCAAGAATTAAGACAAAGCCAATCATTAATAAAAAGGCCAATGCCAGAACCTTGATGGTAGGATTATTATTAATAAAGTTGCTCACTTTTCCCGAGAACATTATCATAATTATCATTGCAATAATTACTGCCAATATCATAATGATCAGGTTGGTCACCAAACCGACTGCCGTTAAGATCGAATCGAAAGAGAACACAATATCAATTAAGACTATCTGAAGTACGATAGCATTGAAACTTATCTTTTTGACACTCATTTCAGACTCATCATAACCTTGCACCTTGTTGTGAAGTTCAATCGTTGTTTTGTATAAAAGGAAAACCCCACCTGCGAAAAGAATCAGATCACGCCCGGTTACACCAAAACCGGCAACTACAAACAAAGGTTCTTTTAAACCTACTATCCATGAAATGCTGAAAAGTAAGGCCACACGCATGATCAATGCCAACATCAAACCAATAGCTCTGGCTCTGGGTTGCTTATTCTTAGGCAATTTACCGGCAATGATCGAAATGAATATAATATTATCAATACCAAGAACTATTTCAAGTACAGAAAGGGTAAGTAAACTTATAAGGGAAGCGACTGAAAATAAGTCGTGGAAATCCTGAGCTAAATGCATAAAATATCTTTTCTGCAAAAATACGCAGATTTATTTTAATAATTCTTAAATTTTTTATAACTGAAAATCAATAAGTTAACTCTATTTCTAAAATTATTTTAGTACTATGTGATACAAGGTACTACTTTTTGTACATATCTTTGCTATGTCAATTAGATGGTATAACACTATATTGATTCTAAAAAATTGTTCGAACCGATTTTTACGCCTAAAAAAACATTTTAATAAAAACAAACATGAATATAGAAAACACAAAAGCACAAATGAAGAAAGGGGTTCTTGAGTTTTGTATTCTGTCTATTCTCTCCAATGGTGAAAACTATCCATCAGAAATTATCGAGAAGATGAAAACAGCAAAACTAATCGTTGTGGAAGGAACACTTTACCCTTTGCTTATGAGATTAAAAAATGACGGACTTTTAAGTTATCGCTGGGAAGAATCCACATCAGGTCCACCCCGCAAATATTATAAACTAACTCCGGTAGGTGAGCAATTTCTAAAAGAACTTGATATTACATGGAAGGAACTAGTGGAAGCAGTAAATAAAACCACAAATCCATCAACACCAGCTAACCAGTAAGTTAAAAAACAACAGACAACTTAAAACAGACACAAAATGAATCGTACTATAACAATGAACCTAAGCGGCATCATCTTTCATATTGAAGAGAATGCATACGATAAGCTTAATAAATACCTTTCCACAATCAGAAGTTACTTTAATAACTCCGAAGGGAAAGATGAAATTATGAATGACATTGAATCCCGTATTGCAGAAATGCTCCAGGAAAAAGTAAGCAAAACCAAACAAGCTGTGCTTATGATGGATGTAGAGAGCGTTATTGCAGTAATGGGAAAGCCGGAAGATTTTGCCGGTGATGATCAGTCACAAAGTTCTGAAACAGCATACACTGCTGAAACCTCAAAGCAATATAACGGAAGAAGAAGACGTGTTTTCCGTGATCCGGATGAAAAACTTCTTGGTGGAGTTTGTTCCGGGATCGCAAATTATTTTGATTTTGATCCTTTGTGGCTACGCGCAGCCTTCGCAATAAGTTTCTTCATCTTTGGTTCCGGATTTTTACTTTATATTATCCTTTGGATAATTATTCCTCAGGCGAAAACAACTGCTGAAAAACTGGAAATGCGCGGGGAAAAGGTAGATGTGAATAACATCAGCAAGGCCGTGAACGATGAATTCGAAGACCTGAAAAAAAGAGTTAAGGACTTTGGTGATAACGTTTCTAATCCTCAAACAAAAGAAAGAGTAAGATCAGGCGCACAAAGAGCAACTGATTTTGTGGGAGATGTGTTTTCAAATATGATTAAAGTTATTGGAAAAATTGTTGCGGTATTCCTTGTTATCATAAGTGTTATAATGCTTGTTGGATTACTTGCCACTATTTTCGGTAAAGGCACCATTTCAGTTTTTAATAATCCTGGCGGCAACATTCACTTTTCATTATACGAATTCGCTTCTGCTGTTCTGCCAAATGATCTTTCAATAGAACTTGTTGTTATTGGAATTATATTATTCCTTGGAGTTCCCTTGTTATCTATCATTTACAGCGGCATCCGTCACCTTTTTGGAATAAAGCAAAAGAACAGAATTGTTAAATACACGGCAAATATCCTTTGGCTTTTCGGACTTGTCCTTACGGTTTATATAGCTACTGTTATCGGAAGCGACTTCTCGGAACAGGCTACCAATAAGCAGCGTATAGAGATCAGGCAACCGGTTAACGGACTATATCTTGATCTGGCTCCTACTTCTGATGAGGATATTGATATCCTGAATAAACGTCACAGAAGAATTAATTTCGGGGATTGGATATTACTTTCAAAGGATGATAATAAATTTCGCATCGGTTATCCTGAGTTGAATATTGTAGCAAGCGAAACAGATAGTTTTGAACTTGTAGCTATCAGAACTGCAAATGGGTTTGATAAGAAAGATGCGGTTAACAGAGCAAAAAATATTGATTTTTCAATAACACAAAATGACTCTACACTATTGTTTAACGGATATTTTGATATCAGGAATGAAGATAAACTTCGTGCACAGGATCTACAGCTTATCTTAAAAGTTCCGATGAATAAAACAATTTATCTAAGTCAGCGCATGGAGAGAATCATATTCGACATAGACAATGTTCAGGATGCTCTCGACAGTGATATGGTGAACAGAAGATGGATAATGACTAAAAGAGGATTGCAGTGCATTGACTGCGATGGACTGGAAGAATCATCATCTGCTTATGATAGCCTTGATCGTCACATTGAACGCTTACATCACATGAAGGATGATATGGTACCGCCTCCACCGGCACCACCGGTACCATCAGGTAAGAATAAAAAATATTTTTTTCCACTTGCTGTAACTTTAAACTAGTTCATTCGTCCTGAGGTTAAATAATTTAAAATACTAAAAACAACATCCCCCAAAAATTATAATATATGAAAAAAATAGTATTACTGATCGTAGCAATATTAGTAAGTTATATTGCCTGCGAAGCGACCGAAAATCCGGTTCATTCAATGATCACAAAGCAAATCAGGATCCCTGAAAACTTAAAGAATCAAAAGCTGAATGAAAACGTTAACGTGCATTTTAAATTAGAAAATGGCAAAGCCTATGTTCTTGATATCACATCAAACAATGCTGAGCTAAAAAATTATATAGTTGAACAATTTCAAATAATGGACTTCAGCAAAATCCATGAAAAACAAGGAAATATTTACTTTATAGATATAAATTTTAAAGTGCTGTAACTTTTACCCGGTGTAAATCGTCACATCAAAAACAAGATCCTACCGAAGGAGGGCTGTCAAAAAGTTCGTGCAAAAACTGAGGAGTGAGTTCGTAGCATTTCTTACTCCTCAGCCCTTCTCACATTAAAAATCGTTTCCATTCACAGGAAACGAATTTTTTTTTGCGTATATTCGTAGAAATGAACGCGGCTATGAAAAAGCACTTTTTATTATTTATCTTATTTATAACGATCTTCTCAGGTTTTGCCCAGGATTCAATTTATAAAACTAACGGAGAAATTATTGCAGCTAAAATCACAGAGATCACTCCAACTGAAGTAAAGTATAAAAAATTTACTTTTTTAGATGGTCCTACTTATGTTGAAAACAAAACCGGTATAAAGATCATTCGTTTTGCTAATGGTCTGAAAGAAGAATTTGCTCCCGCTCCGGCATCACCTCCTGCTCCCGTTGCTGAAAAAAACAAACCCGCTGAACCACCTGTATCAGGCGGGGATTATTACGATCCTAATTCAGGCAGACAGCCAGCGGTAACCTATAAACATAGTTCTAAAATCACATCTTATGGCTCTGCAAAATATATTTATCAGGATAGAAGGATCGGAGAACGGGAAATGCAGGGAATTCTTATGAGAACACAAGATACCGAAATAATGCAGCATGTAAGAGCGTCCAAAAAAGCACATGCTTTACAATTTGTTGGATTTGCAGCTATTCCTTTAGGTATTGCTGCTTTAGGTTTTTTAGGCTCATCAGTAGATATGTATGGCCAAGTCAACCAGGGAAAGCTTGTTACAAGCGGGGTGCTTCTTATCGGAGCCATCGCATGTCCGATCTTTTCCGGGATCAACAAACACAAACGGACCTCGAGTAACAGAAAAGCTGTTGAATTGTACAATCAAAAATATTAATGAGAATCAGTTTTTGTTTTTTCCTTTTCTTTTTTGTGAACCTTTTTTGCAAGGGACAGGATCCTATTGAAATGAATGACAGAGCCTCTCTGATCACGACCTACACCTCCAACAATAACAATTCTTTTGATTATTATCAACGGTCGCAAATAGTTTATTATAAGGAACAATCGATCTATCGGGGTTCAACTGATCTACGAACCCGAAACATCTTAATGAACACAGGAAATCCTGAGATCATACATTTTGTTAAAAAAGCCTCAAAAAACCGAAGAAGAGAATTTATTGCTTTTGCTTCAATACCTCTTGGAATTGCAGCAGCAGCATGTATCCGAACCAATCAGACAGGTTTGATCAAACCTGTGGGAATCACTCTAATCGCTGCATCACTATCCTGTATCATTATTTCACCTATTGCCAATCATAGGAAATCAGCAAACTACAGGGAAGCGATCAAGGTTTACAATACACATTTCTAATAAACATTTTTCCACAAATAATAAAAAGCATTCTTTAAAACCCCGCAAATACTTATATTTGTGAAAACAGTTATT
>JAJTCJ010000140.1 GCA_021323165.1 Bacteroidota bacterium
AAACCATTCTACTTTAAAACGATCTGCAGCAATGCCTTTGCTTACAAGGTAATTCTGAATTGCCTTAGCACGTTTTTCAGAAAGCTTAAGATTTGTTGCAGCTTTACCTTGATTATCTGTATGTCCTGAGATCTTAAGTCTCCAGCTTGGTTTTTTAGCCATCAATGCTGCCAGTTCATCCAATGAAGCGAAAGATTCAGGTTTGATTACATCTTTCGCAGTTGCAAACTCAAGATTATTAAATGCCTTCTTTAAAACTTCAGCTTCTTCCTTATTAAGTTTTATCGCAACATCATTTGCTTCTTCCTGGTTAAGTGATTTTGTATCTGTTTTTAATACAATGAAGTGGAAGAATTTATCAGCGCCTCTCAGCGCTTTTTTTGTGATACCGCCAACTATAATTTTTATTTCTTTGATATCATCTACATCTTCGCCTTCAAGTTTAAATATAACAGATTCATCAGCTGGTAATTCATCGAAGCTGAAACTTCCATCTTTGCTTCTTGTGGTAGTTTTTAGAACATTGCCCTGTGCATCAATCAGCATAAGTTTTATTTCCGGACATCCTTCATTGCTTGCAGGACCTGGTTTTTCCGGGCAACGGTCTTCTTTGTCAATCACTTTGTCCCCATCTCTATCCGGACAACCTTTTAATTCAATTGAGCCGGCATCGTCAGGACAATTATCTTCTTTGTCAATTATCTTATCACCATCTCTGTCAGGGCAACCATTAAATTCAACTTTTCCTGCACTGTCAGGACAAGCATCCTGACTATCGATCACACCATCGCCATCTCTGTCAGGACAACCATTGAATTGCGGTAATCCTGCAACATCCGGACAAACATCATCCTTATCCTGGATATGATCTCCATCACGGTCAGGGCATCCCATAAATTCCCATGTTCCGGCTACATCTTTACATTTATCTTTTTTATCAGAGATCTTATCCTGGTCTTTATCTCTTGGATGCCCATACATAATTGGTATTTTAAGCATTACATATGCATCCGCACCATAAATATCTTTTCTGGCAACCCATGGCCCGAAACTGTTTGTACCCACAACCAATGGCCCTATTCTTAAAGCGAGGCCTGCTTTAAAGTTTCCGGTATTGTCATACGATAGCGGGATGAATGCGCCAAACCATTTATGATCCCATCGTGGAGTTAAACTGTAAGTTGTAAGATCATGCACTTTGTTCTTATCACTTTTAGAGCGCGGGCTCCAATAAGGGGTAAAGTTTATGTAAAAGTCTTTGTAGATATTGTAATCGATTTGAATACTGTAAGCTGTTGGTAAATTCATTTTGTAATACTGATCACCTTTGTTCATTGGGTAATGGGTGTTCAGGATTTTATCGAATTCATCAACGGAAGCAACTGTATCAAATTCATGAAGGTTCCATAAACTGATATCCGCTGTAAAATCGCGCGAGCGGCTTCCTTTTTTAAATTTTACCCAACCCAGATCTACTGCTGAAATTCCAATTCTTAGTTTGTATTTATTCTTATCCTTTCTCCACAAATTAGTTTCACCATCCATATCATATTTGTATTCCTGGTAATCAGGCCTCCATTCGTAAACTACACCAAGGTCAAGGCCCCAGGAAAATTCTGAAGAATTTTTATATCTGAAACCCGCATCAGGATCATCATAATTTGTTGAATGTCCGTAACTCACATCTGAATAAAATAAAGACGCGGTCGTATCATCCGTTAATTCATAATTCAGGTTCTGGATGCTCATGTAAGCAGATTGCAGACCTTGGATATACTTAGCAGTTAAGCCTGCTTTAAAGAAATGAGGGCCGTCATCTTTAAATACATGTCCGTATGAAAGGCCGTATTCAGCCCACGTCATAGTCTGAATACTAAAATTCTGATTGCTTAATTTCATATTCCATAGATCAGGATAATCAAGGCTGTGATACATCAATTTCGCTAATTCCGGTTCAAGTCCATCAACATTAAACAGAGTACGGATCTTTGATTTTAATGCAATTGCATTTTTATCATCAAGGGTAATCAGAAAGGAAGGAAGATAGATCTGGTTTGAAATGTAAATGGATTTGTTCGTTGAGTTTCCATCACGTGGACTAAGATAATGTTCAGCAAAGGCAGTGTCATTAAATGCCTGGTACTCACCATTTGTTTTCTTAAGTGCCGAACGCTTAAGTCCAACATAGTTGTTGTAGGCGCTAAAGCTGATTCCGGCCACAGTTACATCCACTTTATATCTGGAATTTACAACATTCGCAGGATTAAGATCCACTCCCGTAACACCGGAATAGTTACTGTTGATATAGCCAAGGAAATCCTGTGCCTGAAGGATTCCTGATAAGGTGATTATTGAAATAATGCTTAGTATTATTTTTTTCATCTCGCATTTTGTTTAATGTGAATGTGAAGGTAGTGAATTTTCAAAAAAATCAACAATTTACCTTTAAGGGCGATTTTATTTCAGAGGGTAAACATAAATGCTGTTATCAGCGCTTCCGGTCACGATATTAAATGCGCCTTCGTTGTTAAGGTCGCCAATGCTTATTTGAGTTTTTCCGTTAAGCGGGAAAGTATCTGCAAGCGAACCATTGTCATTAAACAGGAAGATCTCATTTGAAGTTTCTGAAACAATTCCTATTTTACCCTTACCATCAGGAAAAATAAAGAATTGGGGAGCCTGTGTTATTGGTGATTTAAATTCGTAGTTAAACAGCAGTGATTTGTCTGCATTAAACACTTTCAATTCATTTCTTGTTAAGAAAATAAATTCTTTTGTCTTATCATTATTTATATCCCGGTATTCAAAATATGGTGATGTTTCAAAATCCTGGAATTTGATCTTTTCCAGGTCACCGGCCAGGTTCAACCTGATGACGTTTCCAAGTGTATCTGCCGAAACAATAAATGATTTACTGTAGTCCTTTCCTGATTCAATGTAAAAATTCCGGATACCTTTTCCAACCTGTTCTTTTAACTTTACCCGCGTGTTTCCGTGACGATCGAGAATATAAACTTTACCGCTGTTATCGATCGCACAAAGGTGATCCTTGCCTGCAGCGTTAAAATAAGCGACAGGAAGATAAACGGCATTAGCGGTTTTGTCAGGTTTAAATCCGGTTACAATTTCTCCGATTGCATTAAAACAAAGCATCTGCTTATTTTCACATGCAATGAATAAACGGTAATCATTATTATTTTCATAATCTATAACGGCTAATGGATTTGTTGCGGGCGATTTCAGTTTGACAGGAAAGCCTTTCATGTCATTTCCATTACGGTCATACATGTAAATAAACGAACGTGTATTGAAAACCATCTGCAGCTTATTGTTCTTTAAAACATCCACCTGTGTTACATCACTCATGATCCTTTCATTAAGCTGCTTGGTCCAGATCACTTTTCCTGTATTGCTGATAAGGTAGATCTTGTTCGCATCATCCTGTACAAAAACTTCTTTGGCTTTGGTATTATGATTTATCAGAAGATATGGTTTTGAGCTGACTGTACTGTCAAGCTTGCTTTCCCATAATGTACCTGTTTCCTGTTTAAGTTCAGGGTTGTATTTAAGGGATATATTGTTGTAAAAAAGTTTGTTGTTAAAAGTAAATTGGATCCCGACAGATTCAAATTTTCGGAAGAGTTCAGATTTGTTTTCAATGTCTTTTGAAAGCTCTTCTGTTACAAAATTTTTGTAAATATTTGTAGATCTGGCAATGGAAGAGTAGTAATAAACATTCGCTTCTGCGGAAATGTTTTCTGCGAATGAAGTATAATTCTTATCGTTTGCAAGAGTGTGATTGTTTTCAAAATCGTTTATAAAGTTTCGCAATGAATTCTGAGAATTTCCAAAGATCACATAGTCATTAATAGTGGTGAAATATGTTTTTTTTATTCTGTTAAAAGGTTGTCCCAGTAGCTGCGGGATCACATCTGCAATGTTGAGATGAGATATCAAATGGTCACGGAAGGAAAGAGTATCCTTTTCTTCTTTGTTGAGGTAATCAACGGAATCTGCCGCGTCATTCAATGTTTTGAGAAGGGATTGAATATCATTTGAATGTAAAACGGCATACGAATTTTCAGTAAAATCAACTGTTGGAGATTCGGTTACTACAAGTGCCAGTTCATTATCCAGCCCGCCAAAAAATGTTTGTTCTATGTCTAAATGATATTGTGATTTAATGGAAGAAATAAACGAATCATACTGCTGAGTTCGTGAATTGGCTTTTATGTATTTTTTATGATCGGTAATAAACGTCTTGGTATTACTTATTCCATAAAACATCATGAAGGCTGTATTCTTAGGAATGATATTAATAAGCTCTATGGCCTGTGGTTTTTGTTTGTTAAAAATATTCAGGAAGTTCTTATCAAGTGAGTCATTGGAGCCGGTAAAACCACTGAGCATTAAAGAGTTTGGTTTTAAGGTAACGTCCCAGCCGGAGAAGTCAGCAAAATTTGATATAGCGCTGAGATCTTTTTTATAAGAACTAAAAATAAAGGGATCGAGCAAAGAAGGAAAAGTTTTATAATTCAGATAGATATTAGCATCTACTTTTTTTCCTGCTGCGGAAAATATTTTACTGAAGTTCTTCTCTGTTTGAAGCGATATTCCGCTGCGTAGTTGTAAAATACTTTTTTCAATGAGTGTTTGATCACTGCTCATTATCAGCGTCCCTTCAATAAATGCAAATTTTAATGGTTGTTTGCCATGAGGGCTGAGAATACCTATTTCATGACCTTCAAAATCAGAATAAACTATTTCCTTCTTGTTATTAACCTTTTCAAAGAATAATTCTATTTCTGGTTCATAGGTTCTGTTTGGTAAGCTGTAAACAAACAATAAGTGAAATTGCTTAGATGCAACAGCATGCGCAGAAATAAAAACAGAATGTCCTTCTAATAATTGCGAAGATGCTTCATCCGTTTGCAGTAAAGAATCGATATAGTTTACTTCTTTATTAAGATCAAAAATGATGGCTGCATCGGTCGGTATTGCATTTATTCCCGCGCTTACAGGTGTCCGTGCCTTAGTAGTGTAAAGGAACCAGTAAATGCCGGCAGCAATAACTATTGCAACAAAAGAAGTGAAGGCTATTTTTTTTTGCATCAGGTGCCATTAGGGCATAACAAAAATAAGGAATGGAAGAGGGTTATTCCGCTGTTGGAATCAAACTTACTAACAGGAGCGGGTTAATGACAAACTAGAATTCCAGTTCGATCTGATCGGGGATAAGAGTAAAGCTTTTCCTGTGATGTTCAGTTATTCCATGTTCAATGATGGCATTGCGGTGAAATAATGTAGCGTATGCTTTATTGCTTTTCCAGTCGTAATGAGGAAAAGAATGATGAAGCTCTTCCATGTGATCATCACGATATGTTTTGGCAAGAATGGAAGCTGCAGCAATGCTCATGAATTTACCATCGCCTTCAATGATACATTTATGAGGAATTTCCTTGTATTGTTTGAACCTGTTCCCGTCAATCAGAAGGCATTCAGGAATAATGCTTAGCTGATCAATAGCACGGTGCATGGCAAGAAAAGATGCATTGAGGATATTGATCTTATCAATTTCTTCAGCGCTGACCTGTGCCACAGCCCAGGCAAGTGCGGATGACTCTATGATAGGACGAAGTTCTCTTCTGTCTTTGTCACTCAGCTTTTTAGAATCATTAAGTAATTTGTTCTTGAAATTCTTGGGAAGAATAACAGCGGCTGCAAAAACGGGCCCGGCAAGACAACCTCTCCCGGCTTCATCGCAGCCGGCTTCAATTAGGGTCTTATCCAGGAATTTTTTTAGCATTTCACGAAAATACGATTATTAGATGAAAAGTTTTAGAAATACTTTTCCACAAAAGTTGAAAATTATCCAAATCATAAAAGGCTGTTATTATTGATATAAAATATTACTTTTACACTGTTGCTACTCTCTCAATATCTTAGTAATCAAGCATTTTATTAATTTTATCCTGGACAAGAATATTTAAGCGAAGATCCTATTTTGTTGTCTTATCTATTTATTCCAGCTTGGAATTTTTCAGTTCTATCATACCGTAAAACATAACAAAACAATAATGAAAAAACTTCTTTTAATAAGTTGTTTGTTATCAACCACTATCTTGCGCTCCCAGACCTGGGAAGCGCTTGGTGGTGGAATAACGCCTTCTTATGGTGTAAGGGGGATGTATTCTGATACAGTTGATAATTACCTTTATGCATCAGGATCGTTCAGATATCAAACTTCTGATAATAGAGAATTAAGAGGTATTGCCCGGTGGGATGGCGTAAAGTGGGATTCCTTAGGAACAGGAATGCGAAATTGGGCATTTGCTTTTGCGAGATATAATAATGATCTCTATATAGGTGGTGTTTTCGATTCTGTTGGTTCTCTGAAATGTAAAGGAATAGGAATTTGGAAAGGAAATGCATGGGATACTATGTCTGTGCAACCATTTAAAAATAATTTTGGATCTTCTAACGTTCTTTCGATGGCCATTATTGACAATGAGTTGTATTTTGGTGGATCTTTTGATAGCGTTAATAATTTACCATGTCGGAGCATAGCCAAATGGAATGGAACATCAATAATTCCCATAGGTTTCCCCTCTACTGTTAACTGGGGTTATGTATTTACAATTTGCGAGTTTAATAATGAAATATATATCGGAGGTAATTTTTCAAGTACCCTGTATCCAAATGATACTATCCAAGATATTATAAAATATAATGGAACGACATGGAGCAGTGTTGGTGGAGGTATGGCGGGAGGACTCACCATGGTTAATTCTATGGTAGTGTTCAATAATGAATTGTATGTAGCAGGATATTTTTCGACAGCCGCAGGCAATATCGGAAATAATATTCAAAAATGGAATGGATCGATATGGACTGATGTTGGCGGGGGTACTGCTGATGGTAGCGGTCAAGTAAATAAACTTATAGTATTTAAAAATAAGTTATACGCGTTAGGGAATTTTGAGGCAGCCGGAGGGATTCCATGTTCAAATATTGCCTCGTGGGATGGTACAGAATGGTGTGCTGAAGGGAGCATTTTTGACAATACGATTGGAGCCGGATGTATTTATCGCGATTCGTTATGTGTAGGTGGTGGGTTCTGGACTATAAATGGAGATAGCATGAATTTTATAAGCAAATGGAAGGGGACAAATTTGATTGATACCTGCGGTCATCTTGAAATTGGAATTAATGAACATGATAATTCTAATGATTACATGAACATTTATCCAAATCCTGCATCAACTCAAATAACAATTGAATTTGATTTAACTGAAACAAGAAACACCTCAATAGAGATTAAGAATATGTTAGGAGAAACAATTAAGAAAGTTAATAATGGATTTTCTATTGGAAATAATAAACTAGAGATTGATGTCAGTGAACTTCCGAAAGGTTTGTTTTTCGTTCAACTTGTGAATGGCAGTACTCAGGTTATACAAAAATTTATTGCTGAATAGTAATGGATTTGAATTAATGTTACACCGCCTTCAAAACACTTTCCCATAAAGCATCTGCGGTTTTGGCCCAACTGAAATTCCTGTTGCGGATTATTCCTTTTTCAATTAATGTTTTACGCAGTTCAGGTTGTTGATAGATCTGTAACAAGCCATCGGCAATGGAATCCACAGAGAATGGATCTACAAGTAAGGCTGCATCACCTGCAACCTCCGGCATAGAAGTAACATTGCTGGTTATTACCGGGGTATGACAATTAAATGCTTCAAGTATGGGAATCCCGAATCCTTCAAAATAAGGAACATACGTTAATGCAAGCGCTGATCCGAGAACTTTATTCAATTCTTCACTGTTTAAACGGCCTGTAAATACCACATCATTTTTAAACTGCATATTCTCATAAGAAGCCCTGATCTCTTTTGTCCAATAATATTTTGCACCTACGATCAATAGTTTCACGTCACTTACTGAACTCTTCCTGAATTTATCAAATGCTTGAAAAAGCCGCGCGATATTCTTCCGTGGATGCAATGCACCAACAAATAAAAAATATTCTTTATCTCCGCTGTATTTATTACGGGTCAGTTTTTTTATTTCATCACTTACAGGAGCATAATTTGTATTGCAGCCATTGTAGACAACATCAATCTTTGAAGGATCGATACTGTAAGTTTTAATAATGTCGTTTTTCGAAAATTCCGATACAGTCGCTATACGTGAAGCCTTTCGGGCAAACCGCGGGAAAAAGTATTTGTAATATTTTCTTACCGTAAATGAAACATCATTCGGGTAATGTTCGAAATTAAGATCATGGATCACTGCTAACTGCTTACAGTTCGCACTTAATGAAAGATATCCGTCAGGAGATAAAAACAGGTCAGGTTTCATTTTATTGAGGATTCCCGCAACAGAGAATTCGAACCACAAATAAAAAAGAATCGGATGTCGTGCCTGTGGTGAAAGAATTAAAGGTGTAACGTTATCAGAAAAAATAAATTCTTCATCCGGTTCACGATCGAATAAAAAGATAAAATGATGTTCGGGATGATTGGCAGTAATCCGCTTCAGCGTTTCATAACTGAACCAGCCAATGCCTTCCAGCTTATTCTTTAATAAAAGACGGGTATTTACAACTATCTTCATGTGTCTGGCAGCGAAAATAAGGATTTATTCTGTACACATGAATGGTAAAAAAAGCTTCGGTTTTCCCATAAAAATTATACTTTTACGGGCTGAATGAAGAATGCTGCAAAATATATACTACATACGCTTTTAGGATTCAAAAATTATCTTTTTATTTTTTCACTTTTTAAGATCTATTCTTTAAAGCGGGATAAAAAGGAAAAGGATTTTTTTCAGTTCCTGCAGCTGATCCCTGAAGGTACGGCTGTTCTTGATATCGGTGCTAACATTGGGATAATGACTGCGCATCTTGCCCGCATTAAAAATTCCACCGTCTTCTGTTTTGAACCGATGCCTAATAATATTGATGCGTTTAAAAGAATTGTAAATCATTTTAATTTAAAGAACGTGGTCTTGTTCGAGATCGCGTTGGGAAATACGGAGGGAGAGGCTGAAATGGTAATGCCCGTGATTTCTTCAGTAAGAATGCAGGGTTTAAGCCATGTTGTTCATGAATCTATTCCTGAAAACAATGAAGGAGAGCGTTTTAAAGTACCATTAAAAGTTCTTGATGAAATGCCGGAGTTAATAAATTCGGATAAACGAATAAGTGCCATCAAGATAGATGTGGAAAATTTTGAATTTTTTGTTCTTGATGGCGCAAAAAGACTAATGGAAAAGAACAAACCAGTTGTGTACGCTGAATTATGGGATAATGATAACCGTTATAAGTGTTTTGACCTGTTCGACTCACTTAATTATAAAACGTACGTAGCTGTTGATGATAAACTCGTGCTGTTCAATCCTTCTGAGCATGTAAAACAAAATTTTATCTTTTTACCCGCCTAAATTTTCTATTTTTACCTGATGCAGAAGAAGTTCGTTGCTAATCTCGCTTTTTTATTGGCCCTCAACCTGATCATCAAGTCGGTCTATATTATTGGATTCGACAGAGCTGTTCAGCTTGAAGTAGGCGCGGCCAGTTACGGGATTTACTTTGCTATCTTCAATTTCTCCTTCATTCTCACTATTATACTCGATTTTGGGATCACCAATTTCAATAATAAGAACATTGCCCAGAACAATCATCTTTTAACAAAGCACTTTTCAGGGCTGTTTACTCTAAAGATCATTCTCGCAGTGGTTTATATCTTGGTTGTGGTAATAACCGGTTTGCTTATAGGTTATGATACCCGTCTGATGAAGCTTTTGCTGGTTCAGGGCTTCAATATGTTCCTGTTGTTCTTCATTAATTACCTTAGGTCAAATCTGGCCGGCCTTCATTTATTCAAGACAGATGCTATCGTATCCGTAATGGACAGGTCCATCATGATCGTGCTGTGTATCATAATGCTTAAAACAGGAATATTAAAGGATCCTGATGGTGACGGCATTATGTATTTTGTTTACGCCCAAACCTTTTCTTACCTGATAAGTGCCGTAACTGCATTTATAATCATCTTAAGCAAGACTCATTCATTCAAATTCCAGTGGAATTATCCTTTTTCACTGATGATCCTCAAAAAAAGCCTTCCTTTTGCTATTCTTACTTTACTGATGTCATTTTATAACCGTATAGATTCGGTGATGATCGAACGTATTCTTCCGGATGGAGATGTGCAATCGAAGGAATCTGTTGAGCCCCTTGTTAAACTTATCAGCACCTTATTGCTTACTCCTGCGATAGTAATAGGGGTGGGATGTTTGTTTTACGGAAGGGAATTAATGGAATTGCTTTATCCTAAGAATCCTGAAGAGTCCCCTACAGTATATGCACTTCACCTTCAGCAATCAGCCAGTATTTTTGGTTTGTTGATGTTAAGCTTTATTGCCGTGGCAACTACATATATTTTCGGAACCCTGCTTACAGCAAACGGGAACATGAAGCAATTGAATATAATGGCGGCTTTCGGAATGGTTTTGAATGTAAGTCTTAATTACATTCTTATTCACAAGCTGGAGGCGTTCGGTTCTGCTATTTCAAGTATGATCACTCAATTTTTAACAGCAGGGATCCAGGTATTGATAGCTCAGCGTATATTCAAATTTAAAGTTAATTACAGGTTAATAAATACATTTATTATGTATTCTGTGGGGGTTATAGCTATTAATTATGGAACTCATGAAATGCTTCATTTTCACTGGATGGCCAATTTTACTATAATGGTGATTTTCTGTGGTTTATGGGCCTTCGTTAGCGGTATTATCAGTATAAAAGCCATTTTCCGACTGCTCAAGTACGGATAAAGACTATTAATTGGGCGGTTTAGCATTTTTTTCTATTTTTGTCATCCTATTGAAATTATAAATTCTAAATATGAATAAGAGACCTTCAGCGCCAGATGACTTTAATTCACTGAACGTATTGTTTTTTATATACAAATGGCGTAAACAACTTGCTCTTGTTGCCTATTCAGGAGAAATATAAATCAACCGTTATTCTATTTCCGGCCACTACTAATTCAATTTCAAAAGCCCTTTTAACGGATAATGCTGCAAGCAAGGAGGATGTACTGCAATTCGGAGAAGAGGAAGAAGCCGAGCAAATGCTCCAAATCCTTAGTTCAGATGAAGTAAGAAGCCGCATTTGTGAAAAGTATCATTTAATGGAGCATTATGGAATTGACCCTGAAGATCAGTACAAGCGCACCAAGCTTTATGATGAATTTTTACAGAATATAAATTTTAAACGGACCGAATACATGTCTGTTAAGATCGAAGTGATGGATTATAGTCCGGATACAGCAGCAATGATCGCAAATGACATAGCAGCGCTTCACGATTCTACGAAAACACGGATACAGCACGAAAGAGCCAAGGAAGCCCTTAAGATCGTTGAACGTGAATACCAGGCGAAGCTTCGTGAAATAAAAGAAATGGAAGATTCATTAAAAGTCATTAACAGTTATGGCGTTTTTGATTATGAGTCTCAATCGGAGGTAACGAGTGAGCAGTATGCGATCGCTATAGCTAAGAATGATCAGCGGGCAATTAAATCGTTAGAAGGAAAACTTCAGGTAATAGGTAAATATGGAAGTGCATATGTTTCCTTACGTGACAATATATTCATGCAACGTAAGCATGTGAACCTTCTGAAATCAAAATATGATGAAGCAAAGGTTGATGCTGAGCAGGTCTTATCTCAAAAGTTTGTGGTGAGTAATGCTTATCCGGCTGAAAAGAAATCATATCCTATCCGTTGGCTTATTGTAGTTGTTTCTACATTATCCTCCTTACTTATTGCTGTCATAACTATTTTACTCGTAGAAAATTTCAAGCAATTCCGTCTGCGATAGTTGAAATATTATTCGTTTACACATTAACAAATCAAAATACCATAACAATGGAAGAATACAGACAAAGTGCTCTTTATTATATTAAGCTTATTGCAAGATGGAGATGGCAATTCCTGATCATTACTTTAATCGCAATCGTTGCTTCAGCAGTTTTTTCGAGTGAGTTTTTTATCAAACCCCGTTATAAATCATACGCGACAGTTTATCCTGCCAATGTTGTGCCTTTCAGTGATGAAAGTACAACAGAACAGATCCTGCAGATGCTTCAGTCAACTTATGTTCGTGATGCTGTGATTAAAAAATTTAACCTCGTTCAGCATTATAAAATTGATACTACAGGTAAAGAAGCAAAAGCTGCATTGAATAATACCTGGAAATCATTTGTGTCAATTGATAAGAATCAGTTTGAGTCTGTTGATATTGAAGTTACTGATACCGATCCTCAGCTTGCCTGTGACATGGTTAATGAGATCATTTTCCAGTTGAATCATAAGATCAGTACTTTGCATAAAGAGAAGAGTCGTGAAGTAAAAAAGATCATTGAAGCAGATTTGAAGGTAAAGTCGCAGCAGCTGGATTCTCTTGGCAAAGGTTTGCAGGAATTAAGAGTTAAATATCAGATCCTAGATTATAATATTCAGGTGGAGGAAGTAACAAAAGGATACATGTCTTCTCTCGCTTCTGGTAGAGGTTCTAAAGATATTGATGTACTGTTGAGAAACCTTGAAGAAAAAGGCGGAGATTATTATAAAATGAAAGTCGTTTATGATGGTGTGCTTTTGGCATATAATGAAGCAAGAATTGAATACGATAAAATACTTCGCGAGTTAAGTAAAGATTTCACATATACATACGTTGTATCTGATCCGACACCTTCTGATAAGAAATCTTATCCTGTACGTTGGCTTATTGTAGTGATAGCTGTTATAGCGGCTAATCTGTTCTTGTTCTCAATGATCATTATCAACGATTTCAGAAAACGTTTTCAGGAAGCATAAACCCGTGATCAAAGAAAAAAATTTAAAGTGGGTCTATTCATTGGCTATTGCGTTTATTCTTATAAACGCAGTGTGTACCTATTTTGAGTTCTATTATTTTAATCTGGTGCCTGCAGTTATATTAGTTCTTCTGCTCGCAATATTTTCGCTCGACAAGCTGATCATGCTTGTTGTCTTTCTTACTCCGTTTGCAATAAACTTACAGGATCTTGAAGGTGGTTTAGGAATAAGTCTTCCTACCGAGCCGATCATTTTCGGTATCATGATAATTTTTCTATTGAAGCAGCTGCATAAACTCAGTTTTGATCCTGATGTGATTAAGCATCCAGTAACGATCGCGGTTTTTATGAATCTTACCTGGATCTTTATAACATCGATTACCAGCGATCTTCCGGTAGTTTCTTTTAAATTCCTTATTGCACGTTTATGGTTCGTGGTCGTGTTCTATTTTCTGGGAACACGTATGTTCAGAAATTATAAGAAGATCAAAATATTTATTTGGCTATACCTGATCCCTTTTGCGGTGATCATCGTTTATACCCTTATCTGTCATGCACAGGTTAATTTTGATGAGCAGATCGCGAATTATATCATGTCTCCATTCTATAATGATCATACTGTATATGGGGCAATGCTTGCAATGTTTTTACCGGTCCTTTTGTTCTTTTCAGTAAATAAAAAATATTCAGCAAGTATACGTTTCGCAGCAGTAATGCTTCTTGTGATCTATATTGTTGGGCTGATATTTTCTTATACCCGTGCAGCCTGGGTGAGTCTTGCAGTTGCATTTATCGCGTTCTTCCTTTTGAAATTCAAAGTGAAGTTCCGTGTATTATTAATGGGTTTTTCGGTGCTTGCCGCGATCGCATTTGTTTATCAGACAGATATAGTAATGAAGCTTGAAAAGAACCGCCAGGATGCTTCACAGGATTTCGACAAACACATTGAGTCAATATCAAATATTTCAACTGATGCATCTAACCTTGAGAGGATCAATCGTTGGAATGCGGCTTTCCGTATGTTTCATGAACGTCCTTTCTTTGGATGGGGTCCCGGAACTTACAGTTTCGAATATGCTCCTTTTCAGCATGCAAAGGAAAAAACCATTATAAGCACCAACATGGGTGATAAAGGAAATGCGCACAGTGAGTACATCGGTCCGCTCTGTGAATCAGGGTTTCTTGGACTTCTTACTTTTATAACAATAATTATATGTGTTTTGTCAGCCGGATTCCGGCTATATTATACAATTACTGATTATGAAACTAAAAATCTTGTCCTCTGCATTCTTCTTGGTTTCATTACCTATATCACTCACGGGGCTTTGAATAACTTCCTTGATACGGACAAGGCCTCCGTTCCTTTCTGGGGATTTGTCGCAATGATAGTTGCAATCGATATCTATCATAGGAACAGGGATGAGGAGATAAAAGAAATTCCGGAAGAAGAGCTTAACTAGTAAATATGGACACTGAATAAAGCAATGTCATCAATATAAGGCTTGCTTTGCTTATATGTGATGATTGTTTCCATAATAAGCTTGTTAAGAGACTTCATATCAAGCTCAGGATTGTTTTTAATTATATCTCTTAAAGAATCCATTCCAAAATCTTCTGAATTATCATTTTCCAGTTCTACTAAACCATCAGTATAACAAACGATTGTTGTTCCCGGTGTAATATTTACGATCCCTTCTTTGATCTTGGTAATTTCATCAAACATCCCAAGTCCGGTACAACCTATTTTTAAGGCACTTATAGAATTTCCAGTCGAAAGTAAAGGCGGATTATGCGCAGCATTTACATAAGTGAGTGTATGGGTAACCAAGTTGTATTTTGCAATGAATAAGGTGATGAATTTTTCTCCTTTCGCACTTGCCATTACTTTAGTGTTCAATTCACGAACGAGGTCTGTTAAAGAAGTTGTATGATTGAACAGGATCCGGAGGTTTGCCTGGAAATTAGACATTAATAATGCGGCTGCAACTCCTTTTCCGGAAACATCTGCCACACAAAAAGCACATTCATTCTCGTTCAGCCAAATAAAATCATAATAATCTCCTCCAACCTGCTGATGAGGCAAATAAAAGGCGGCAGTATCAAGCTTATTATCATTGGGAAGTTTGCTTGGGAATAACATCGATTGCATTTCAGATGCTAATTCAAGCTCACGCTTCATTGCTGCCTGTCGGATATTTTCCTTGGCAAGTTTTTTATTTTCAATTGCAACAACAATTATACTGGTAAGGGTTTGAACAAAAGGAAGATGTTTGATTGCAGGGCTCACTTCAACTTTATCCTCCAGGTCTCCAATAAGAACATAAGCCAACGGCTGTGATTTATGAAAAACAGGTACTACAATTTCGAAGGCTTTATTCAGGACTTTCTTGGAAAAGTTTATTGTGCCGATCTCTTTTAAAGGTAATAGATCACGTTCAACGTTGATTTCATTATATTCCTGACCAACACCGTATTTTAAAATGCATTTCCAGCCATTATTCTCATTGCTGAACAAAACGAGCTTGCCTATATTCAACTGGTTTTCCAGAACATCCTCAAACAACTCAAGTAATTGCTCTGTAGAGTAATTATTATTGATCGCCTTGGTAATTTCCAATAATGAATTAAGTTTTATATCCTTAATTCTTTTGGATAAATTTTTATTGATCGGAGTAGGCATAAAGCGATTTGGAATGGCTAAAAAATTAGATAAAATCTGAAAATTCAGCGATTTTTGAAAGGAACAAATGATAAATTATTTTTCGTTTATTTTTTTTATAAGGTCCGGAAGCATTTTTAAGGCAGCAACTTCTTTCATTTTTGCCCTGGCTTCTCCGGCTGGTGAACCGAAATATGTTTTTCCGGCTTCAATATCTTCCCCGAGTCCGGCTTGCGCAAGTAAAACCGATCCTTTTCCAAGAGTAACATCGCTTCTAACACCTGATTGTCCCCATAATGTTACTCCATCCTCAATTTTAACAACTCCGGCAACACCAACATGTGATGCAAACAAACACATTTTACCTACCTGTGTATCATGTCCGATCTGAACGTGATTATCGATCTTGGTTCCTTCACCTATCCGGGTTTCACCCGAAACTCCTTTATCAATTGTACACAGAGCCCCGATTTCAACATGGTCTTCGATGACTACACTTCCGCATGATATCATTTTATCGAAGTGAGTCGCGCGTTTTTTATAATAGAATGCATCGGCTCCGATCACTGTTCCTGAATGAATAATAACGTTGTTGCCGATATGACAATTGTCGTACACCACTACATTCGGATGTAAAACACAATTTTCACCAACAGTTACATTGTTGCCCAGATAAACTCCAGGCATTATCACTGAGGTTTTACCGATTTTAGCAGAAGGACTTATAGGTAGAACAGAATATTCAAGCGGATAAAAATTTCTGACAAGCTTGTTGTAATCTCTGAATGGATCATCTGAAACGAGCAGCCCTTTACCTTCAGGACAAGTTACTTTTTTATTTATGAGAATGGTTGTAGCTTTCGATGTTAAGGCTTTGTCGTAATATTTCGGATGATCTACAAAAACAATATCTCCCGATTCTACCATATGTATTTCATTTAATCCCGTAATGATATGCTCAGGATCTCCTTCAAATTCACATTGTATAATAGAGGCTATATTTTTTAATGTATGTGGCGAGGATAGTTTCATGCTGATTGTCAGGCTAAGTTCTTTGTCTCAAATATAAGGAATTATTTCTTTAAGAAATACTCCTTTAAAACAGGCTGTTATAAGGGTTAATACTATAATCAAGGGTATGTTTTTTTTACCTGTGAAGTATGGAAGTAAAAGAGGTTTTAAAAAAGAGAAAACAATGCAGGAAAAAATTTCTGCACTACTTTAAAAAAGGATTTTCGGATCCTAAATATTATGATTGGGAAAGAGGCTATAAATGGAATGCCCATGAGCTATGGAATTCTCAATTGAACAGACAGAAATTCAGTCGCTTACTCAAAGAAGAAAAATACATTGAAATTGCTGATATCGCAGTAAGGATTGAAACGAAGACCAATCTGTTATTTTCTTTTGAAAAAATGGCTTTAAGAGATGCCGTTAAATCACATGAGGGAGCTAAGTCCTTTGCGAGAGGTTTATTCAATTACATTTATGGAAAAGGAAGCAAAAAGAAGCGTTTTGAAGCTTTTACGGAAATCCTTGCCGCGCTTCCCCGAATACAAACAAGAGTGCTGACATGGCCTCTGCAAACTGTTTTTGGATTTATTGCTGATCCTCAAAATCATATTTTCATGAAACCTAAAGTTACGAAAGCGGCCGCGGAAAAGTATGGTTTTGAATTGGAATATATTTCCAGACCTAATTGGGAAACATATAAAAATTTACTTGAATTTTCAGAACAGATCAGTAATGATATTAAGGATCTTCATCCAAAAGATATGATGGATCTTCAATCTTTTATCTGGGTTATGGGCTCAGACGAATATCCTGATTAGGTCAGCCTTTTATATTTTATACTAAAAATCAGTATCAGAATATTTACAAGAAGTGAAAATATATTTGTTCCGATAATTGCCCAATCTGATTTTAAGCAGCCATACCAGATCCAGAGGCTTACACCTGTAAATAATATTAATAGCATGGGTATAGAAATATCATCGGCTTTTTTTTCTCTTAGTATTTTTACAAGCTGAGGCAACATAGATGCCGCAGTAAACACTCCGGCAGTTATTCCAATAATGTTCGGATTGATAGACATAACGTTGTAATTTTAAATAATTATACCAGTTCTGTTTCTACTTATTAATTCTCCGGTTGGCATGTAATTTTTAATATATATAACAGAGTAAATTCATAGAGTCATATTCACAGAAATGTAATAAGGACAACGAATTATAAATCTCATGGCCTCCGAAAGAGGCTTTTTTTATGCATTATATGGTTGAAAAATTTCTTAGGACATTTGATCTTTCCTGGTATCTCTTGGTTGCATACTTACCGGCATTGCTCGGTGGCATGGTCTGCTTTGCAATAACTATCATAGGTTCCAACTTTCTTTCCAGGTTGGTTGCAAAATATTCACTTAGAAGAACAAAGGATCCACTCATCTCGAACTTTATCGGGAAAATTATATGGTCTATTTTCTTTATTCTTGGATCTGTCCTTACTTTGGGGATACTTGGATTAGGAACCATTTCAAATAAGATACTTGCAGGTGCAGGTATTACAACTTTTATTATTGGCTTTGCTTTGAAAGATATTGGTGAGAATTTTCTTTCCGGTCTCATTCTCGCTTTCAGCCGTCCTTATAAGGTCGGTAGCTTGATCGAATGTCTTGAAGTAAAAGGAGTTGTAAGAAATATGACCCTCAGGCAAACGACTGTTGAGTCGAATGATGGAAAGATCATTCTTGTACCGAACTCCATGATAATTAAAAACCCTCTTTCAAAATATAAAACCGCGGATAATCTTAGTCAGCAGTTTACATTAAATATAAAAGTTACGGACTCAAGAAGAGCAATTCAGCTCATTAAAGATGCGGTGCATAAGTTTGATCATGTGCTGCAAACACCTGAAAAGCCAGTTAAAGTTGTTGTCGATTCTTTAAGTGGTGATAAAATTAAATTAACGGTCGTGTTTTGGTTTGATACCACCAAATTCCATACTTCATTTTCAGAAAAGAAGTCAGAAGTCATGCTGAATGTTTTTGATGCATTACATAAAAATGAAATAGAATTTTCGGGTTAATGGCATGTATTTTACGATGAAACAAATAGGGTTTAGATAAGTATTTATTTTAATGGGAAATCAAGATCCGGGCCTTTGAAAAAAGGCCTTTTTTGTGAAAGAATATTAATAATTAAAATCACGTATTATGAAATCAGGTAAAAAAAATAATTCAGGTAAGACCGAAAAAGCAAAAGGGCAGAAGAGCAGCGATAACGATGAAGATCCCATTCTTGTTCCCGGAACAAGTGCCGATGTTAATAAAAATGATCTTGAAGCATTAGGACCAAAAGATCTGAGTATGGATCTAGGTGATGACGAAGATCTTAAACATCGCCTTTATCCTGTGGATTTTGCAGGGAAGGATCTGGATGTTCCGGGTTCTGAAATGGATGATGAACAAGAACAAACAGGATCAGAAGATGAAGAAAATAATTCTTACAGTATTGGTGGTGACAATCACGATAAACCTTAGATAATTTATCCGATTGCCCTAAATAAAAAATGCCGTTTTCACGGCATTTTTTATTGTAAAATAATTGTTATTTTAATGTGTTCCTGAAGATGAACTATCTATGTGCGATTCTTTAAGACCATCAGTACGCGTATTATCCGGTGGAGTTTTTAATGTATCATCCACCGTAGCAGTTGATACATCACGAGGTTTAGGAGCATTGTTGCAGCCTGCGAATAATGCAATAAATCCTATTATCATAATTGCCCATGAGAGCATCATTTTAAGTAGCAGAGTTTCCATAACGTTGTTTTTTTGTTGCATTAAGATCCTTTTTAAGATTAGTTCTGTATTACAAATTCAATACCTGTTCTTTTTTTTAAGGATACGGGGAAGTTATGCCCCCTTTCTTGATTTTCTCGGTTTTTTTTTCTGTTTAACCGAAGCTTTCTTTGTTTTCCTAGGACGTTTTTTTGCATTGAGCTGTTTAGTTAATCGTTCTGCTTTTATATCTCTCTTGGAAGGAATGAATTTTCTGTCTTTTAAATCATATCCGTTTCCTTTTGAAAGAATATGGACTCTTAGATTCTCTATGCACAAAGGTGCATCAGGCTCTGCATACGCAATATTGGTATGACCTACATCCTTACCGTCAATGATAATAACCATCCCCGATCCTTTACATTCCGCCACATTTCCTTTTTTAATAATGAGAGCAGTGTCTTCTCCTAATCCTATCCCAATACAGGAAGGATTCATAATTATAGATTGAGCTAAACGTCCGAACCTTCCTCTTTTTATAAAATGGGTATCAACAATACATCCGTTAATAAATCCTAATCCAGAACTGAATTTTACTGTCTGACTCAACATTGCTTCATTGCTCTCACCTTCATAAAGCATCAAGCCCGACATAGCCATTGCGCCTGCACTGGTACCTGCTACAATAAAATCTTTATCCTTCATATATTTTTCACGGACTGCTGAAGCAACATCGGTACTACCTAATATGGTAGAAAGCCGGAACTGATCCCCTCCCGTGAAAAATACAGCATGTGCATTTTTTATTCTTTTAACAAAAGATGGTTTATTAGCTTCTTTGTTATTACTCATATTCAGAAAGCCAATTTTATTATAACCGATTTTTTTGAATGTATCCTTGTACATATAGTGAATATCTATAGGTACAGTAGAAGCAGTGGTTATGATCTCGATCTTTTTTTTTCTATACCCTGCTTTTTTAGGAAGCAATTCCTGAAGGATCTCGAAACGCTCATATTCTCTGTTCCTTGTCAGAGTGTTCCCATCACCTTTATCCTCGGCACCACCAATAAGCATTAATGTTCCTTTAGGGATCTTTTGTATCATATCTCATTCAGTTGTTGTTCTTTTGCTTTTGTTTCTTTAACAAATGCAATTGTTTCATGTACATTATCAGCACAAGCCAATATCATGGACCCTTTTTTTGCCTGAGAGATAGCGTAACTGATTGCTTCTTTTTCATCAGGGATTACTTTAACAGGAATATTTTTATTTATTTCGTGGATTCCTTCTATCAGAAACTTTGAATGCTCTTCTTCAGGACGCCCTCTCAAATCAACATCATGACGAATGATTATGTTATCAAACATCTGTGCCGCATATCTGCCAAGATTTCGGATATCTTCATCCCTGCGATCTCCGGTTGCTGCTATTATTCCGATTTTTTCGCAAGCTTCTGTTTTATCCAAGAATTTTTTAAGCTCCATATATCCGCTTTTATTATGTGCATAATCAATGATCAGATCAAAATCACGAAACTTAAAAACGTTTAATCGTCCCGGAGTTTTTTCAGGGGACGGTATAAAAGAATGCAATCCTTTACGTAATATTTCCGGATCAAAATCTGTCATGATCATTACCGCTAAGGAAGCTGCAAGAATATTCTGGATCATAAATTCTGCTTTACCGCCAAAGCTTAAAGGAATATTCTCAACTTTATCAATCCTGGTTTTCCATTCACCATTATAAATAGTTAAATATCCTTCTTCGATGACAGCTGCAACACCTCCGTTCTCACAGTGGGCTTTTATTCTTGGGTTGTTCTCATCCATACTGAATACAGCTACTTTGCAATTCGTGAATTGCTGCATGTTGTAAACGAGATCATCATCGGCATTCAAAATCGTATAGCCATCTTTTTTTGTACTCTTTGCAACGACACTCTTTACTTTGGCGAGTTCTTCAAGTGTCTCAATATCCTTTGTTCCCAAATGATCATCCGAGATGTTTGTAATGATGCTTATGTCGCATTTGTCGAATCCTAATCCGGCTCTTAAAATTCCTCCACGTGCACATTCCAAAACAGCTATTTCAACTGTCGGATCGAATAGTACTGTCTGCGCACTTACAGAGCCTGTACAATCCCCTGATTCAATAACATGATCATTAATATAAATTCCTTCTGTAGTGGTGTAGCCGATATTTTTTCCGCTTTCTTTCAGGATGTGCGCAGTCAGTCGGGTGGTAGTTGTTTTACCATTCGTTCCGCTGATCGCTATGATCGGAATCTTTGTATCATCATCAGGGAAAAGCATATCTATTATCGGCTTAGCAACATTTCTGGGAATACCTTCTGTTGGATCAGTATGCATTCTGATCCCCGGACCTGCATTTACTTCAATTATGGCGCCTGTTTTTTTTGTAAGAGGCACACTCACATCTTTGGTCAACAAGTCTATCCCGCAAATGTTAAGATTGAACAAACGGGCGATGTGCTCTGCCATGAACACATTTTCGGGATGGACAAGATCAGTGACATCTGTAGATGTTCCTCCGGCACTGATATTTGCAGTTTGCTTTAAATAAAGTGTTTCGCCTTTTGGTAAAACAGACTCAATAGTTAAAGATCGTTCTGATAATATTTTTTTTGTGACATCATCTATTTTAATCAATGCCAATGGATGCTGCTGAGTATTGCCCCTGTCCGGATGTTTATTCTCTTCTTCTATTAATTGATCGATTGTTGATTTTCCATCTCCGGTTACACAAGCTGGTGTTCTTTTTGCAACAGCTACAAGCTTATAATTGATCACTAGGAAACGGTGATCATCTCCCTGGATGAATTCTTCCACGATTACTGCCTTAGAGATCTTTTGCGCAACATTTAATCCGTGGATTGCTTGTTCTATAGTATTGATGTTTGTAGTTACGCCTCTTCCGTGATTCCCGTCAAGGGGTTTTGTCACAATAGGAAACTGCATTTCTTTAAGTGTTTCGAGGAGTTCTTCAGCATCGTAAACCATCGCACCTTTAGGAACCGGGAACTTTGCATCTTCCAGCATTTTTTTTGTTTCTTCTTTATCACCGGCAAGTTCAATTCCTATCCCGCTGGTAGAATCAACAACCGCTGTCCTCATCTTTTTTTGTTTACAGCCGTACCCAAGGGTGATGAGTGATCCATTATCAAAGCGTTTGTAAGGAATATTTCGCTTTATTACTTCACTTAATAAAAATGAAGTGGTGGCACCCATGTCATTATCTGATCTCAGTTCTTTAAGTTCTTCAATACATTCATTGAAGTTAAAAGGAGTGTCGTTAACAATGGATTCAATATATTGAACAGCATAAGTTCCTGCAGATCTACCGGCTTCTTCCAATTCATAAGAGTATGTTATCCAGAAAATTCCTTCCTGTCTGTATGGGTGCACCTTTCCGTATTCGACCTGAAATCCCGCCTTTTTTTGTATTGCGATCGCTGCCGCTTTTATTGCTTCGGCAGTTTCATTCAAAGGGGATTGTTCTGTATGAACTTCTGAAAATATCTTCTTTAATTCTGCTAATATGTTCTTATTGCTCTGGCTGTCGATCTTGACTTTTAATACAATTAATTTTGAGTTGTGATCCGACCAGAGGTTAGGACCACGCATCACTTTCATCTCAATAATTTCAAACATAGGCGTAATGATTTATATTAAAAGGAGAGCAAACACCGTTTGCTCTCTTTATACTATTTTATTCCCGGCTTATTTCTTTTTGGCTGCTTTTTTCTTTGGAGCACTTTCTTCTTCTTCTTCCTGTGCAGCCTGCACGTTGATTGTTGCTTCAGCAACTTCAGTCAGCTTCATATCCGCTGCTTTTTCTTCTTCAAGAATTTCCTGTAGTAAACCGGCAGCTTTATCCAGCCCCAGAGTTTTTGCAAAAGTTCTGAGAGTTCCATATGTAGCAATTTCATAATGCTCTACTTTTTGTCCTGCAGAAATGATCCCTGCATCACGCATTGCTCCCTTATCGCTTTCCTTCATTATCTCTTCTCCTTCTTTTACAAGTCCAGCCATCGCATCACATTTTTTGGCGACTGCTTTTTTACCAATTGATTCAAAAACCTGCTCTAATTTTTCAATTTGTCCTTCAGTTTCTTCCAAATGGTTTTCCAGTGCAGCTATAAGATCTTCATTCGTTGCATTTTTAGCCATTTTAGGAAGAGCTTTTGTCAGTGCTTTTTCAGCCCAGTAAATATCTTTTAATTCATCTTCGAATAGTTTCATAAGTTTTGATTCCTCCATTCCATATTCGGATGAAGCTTTCTTTGGAGCTGCTTTCTTTTTCATAACGTGTAAGGGTTTTTTAGTTTGCATTTCTGTCATTAAAAGAATGTGCCTTTTTTCAGGCGGATATTTACTGAAATTCTATTGAGAAAGATTATACTCAGGAAAACTGGTTCATTTTCACTTTTTCTAGCACGTTTTTTAAGAGGAATTAATACATAACTTAGCCCGAATTAATTGAAAGATATATGAAAAAGCATGCAATAGCGATACATGGCGGAGCTGGAACAATCTGAAGGAGGAAATGCTTTAGATGCCGTTTCTCAAAGCGTAAAACTTATGGAGGAAAATGAATTATTCAATGCCGGCAAAGGTTCTGTGTTTAACCACGAAGGGAAACATGAAATGGATGCAGCTATAATGGATGGAAAAACATTGCTTGCAGGAGCCGTTTCAGGTGTAAGAAATTTAAAGCATCCAATACTTCTTGCAAAAGCTATAATGGAAAAGTCAGAACATGTGCTTCTCGCTAATTCCGGAGCAGCTGATTTCGCAAGAACAATGAATCTAGAATTTGCTCCGGATGATTATTTCTTTGTTCAGCACCGTTACGATCAGTTTCTTGTCGCCAGAGAAGAAGGAAGTATAGTATTGGATCACACTGTTCCCGGTGACGAAAAGAAATTCGGAACTGTTGGTGCAGTTGCCTTGGATGTATTTGGAAACATTGCAGCGGCAACATCCACAGGGGGGATGACAAATAAAAAATGGGGACGTGTAGGGGACAGCCCAATCATAGGAGCCGGAACATATGCTAATAATGAAACATGCGCAATATCATGCACTGGGCATGGTGAATATTTTATTCGTTCAGTTGTAGCCTATGATATTTCATGTTTAATGGAGTATAAAGGATTATCTCTTAAAGAAGCTTGTGATATTGTGGTAATGAAAAAGCTCGTGAAGATGGGCGGTGAAGGTGGGCTTATTGCAATTGATCGAAATGGGAATATAGAAATGCCTTTTAATTCTGAAGGAATGTATCGTGCAATGAAAAGATCCGGTGAGGAGTCTTTTATTGGGATCTACAACGATTAATTTATGAAATAAAAAAAGCCGCTCTTCAATTCTGAATGAGCGGCTTGATTGTTCTTATAATGTTAGGAAACCCTGGAGAGAGTGAATAGCTGGCTTTGCGGCTTTTCACTTTCTTCTTTTAATTCTCTTACGAATGTAAGTGTTCTTTTAATGTTTTCAGTGCAGACAAATATGAATGATCCGTTTAAAGCATTGTTCATTGCATGCAGCAAAGCTTCTTGCTCATTCGGGATCACTGTCACAGGAATGTTAGGATTATAGCTTGCTGCCCCTTCGGTTAATAATCTTGTTATATCTTCAGCCGGTCTGCCTCTAAGGTCATCATCATGACGAATTATTATCTGAGTAAACATCTGCGCAGCATAATATCCGATGTTCTTAATGTCTTCATCTCTTCTGTCACCAACCGCTGTTATAATCCCAACTTTTGAACTTGCATTTACATTGTCCACATATTTTTTTAACTCAATGAACCCTCCTGTGTTATGAGCATAATCAATCATCACATCAAAATTGCTGAATTTAAATATGTTCATTCTTCCGGGTGTGATTTCAGGGGATGGAATAAATGATAGTAAGGCTGCACGGATATCTTCAAGTTTAAAATTGCTTATTACAGCGGCCAATGTTGCTGCCAGAATATTTTTTACCATGCAGGTCGCTTTTCCACCAAATGATAAAGGTACATTTTCGATCTTACAGATCCTTGTCTGCCATTCTCCTTTTGTAATTGTCAGATAGCCTTTTTCAATTGTAGCAGCCATTCCGCCATTTTTACAATGACGGGCTATTCTTTCATTGTTTTCTTCCATGCTGAACAATGCAATATTGCAGTCGAGTTCTCTTCTGATGTCGTAAGTATGATCATCATCTGCATTCAAGATGGAATACCCGTCATCGAAAGTGCTGCGGGCAACCACTTCTTTCACTTTCGCCATTTCAGAAAGTGTATCAATCCCTTTTAATCCCAGGTGATCATCTGAAATATTAGTGATAATGCTTATGTTGCAATTGTCAAATCCTAAACCTGCTCTTAAAATTCCGCCTCTGGCGCATTCAAGCACTGCAAAATCAACTGTAGGATCTGTTAAAATGGTTTCTGAGCTTACCGGCCCCGTGCAATCGCCTGTATGCACCAGATGTCCGTTGATGTAAATTCCATCTGTGGTAGTGAATCCGGGACGATGTCCTGCTTGCTTCGCCATATGAGCAATAAGTCGTGTAGTAGTTGTTTTTCCGTTCGTACCAGTAACCGCAACAATTGGAATACGGGACGGTTTTCCTTCAGGATAGAGCATGTTCATAACCGGCTCTGCAACGTTTCTTGCAAGACCTTTAGCAGGACTAAGATGCATTCTGAAACCCGGACAAGCATTCACTTCCACAATTCCTCCATTTTCATTAGTAAGTGGAACATCAATGTCTTTTGCGACTACATCAATTCCGCAAATATCAAGGTTCATGATCCGCGCAATGCGTTCTGCCATAAAAACGTTTTCAGGGTGTACAAGATCGGTTACATCACGGGATGTTCCTCCGGTGCTGATATTCGCTGTATCCTTTAACAGGAGAATTTGTCCCATCGGCAAAACCGAATCCAGAGTCAGCCCTTTTTCTGTCAGGATAGTTTGTGTAACTTCATCAACAACGATTTTTGTCATTACTTTTTCATGTCCATCGCCTCTGTTAGGATCATTATTCGTTTGTTCGATAAGACTGTCGATGGTTGAAATGCCATCTCCCATTACCATTGCAGGAGTGCGTTTTGCCACTGCAATCAGTTTGTAGTTTATGACAAGAAAGCGATAATCATAGCCTTCAATAAAACGTTCAACGATCACATCTGTGGATATTGTCTTAGCAAGATTAAGAGCTGCAATCGCCTGCTCCATATTTCTGATATTGGTGGTGATGCCGCGTCCGTGATTGCCATCGATAGGCTTGATCACAACAGGATAATTCATTTCCTGTAAAACGCTTTTCAGATCTTCTTCATCGGAGATAACTTCGCCTACAGGAACAGGGATATATGCTTTTTTAAGTAATTTCTTTGTTTCATCCTTATCTCCGGCCAGGTCAACACCAATTGACGCTGTGCCGCAGGTCATAGAAGCACGGATCTTTTTCTGATGAACGCCTTGTCCAAACATGATCATAGAACCGCTGTTAAGTCTGCGGAATGGTATGTTTCTCTTTTTAGCCTCATCAATGATTGATTGTGTGCTTGGGCCGAATGCTTCCCGGCTATGAATTCTTTTTAATGCTCTGATATCTGCTTCCAGATCATAATCAATATTATTGGCAATTGCTTCAGCAATACGGATAGCCGCTTCAGCTGCATAAACTCCAGCCTTTTCAATTTCATAGGAGAAAAGAACATGATAAATTCCTTTTTCCCCGGTAGATCTCGTGCGTCCATAGCCGCATTCCATGCCTGCAAGGGTTTGAATTTCCAATGCAATGTGTTCGATCACGTGACCGATCCAGGTTCCCTCTTTGATCCGTTCGAAAAATCCACCGTCATGTCCTTCAGAGCAACGGTGCTTAATCATTGAAGGGAACATCTTTTCTATTCTTTCAGAAAATCCGCTTATTTTATTTGTAGGTAATTCTTCATATTTACCGATATCGAGCCTCATTACAATAATGTGCTGACGATAATTTGACCAATAGTTTGGCCCTCTCATAATGTCTAGATCCAGGATTTTCATAAGGGGTAATTTTTAACATATTTGCACGGTTTCAAAAGAAAAACTATGCCATTAATAATTTGCTGAGAATCAAGGGTTAATTTAAAGGTTACAGGAAGGATGGGGAATTTCCGCCACTAATGCTGGGTAAATTGATGGGGTGGGTAAAGAGTAGCATGTCCGCAAAACTAGGGACTTATACGAGGGTCTTAAACAAAAAAGTCCCGTTGAATGACGGGACTTTCAATAATAAGATTGTGATTATTTTACTCTTTCAACATAAGAATTTGTGCGTGTATCAATTTTGATCTTTTCTCCTTCATTCACAAATAAAGGAACATTCACTACTGCACCTGTTTCAAGTGTAGCAGGTTTTAAAGTATTTGTTGCTGTATCACCTTTAACTCCCGGTTCCGCATAGGTAATTGTTAATTCTACAAACACTGGAGCTTCCGCAAGAATAGGTTCATCACCTTCAAATGAAACTTTAACTTCCATTCCTTCTTTAAGGAATTTTAAGCTATCGCCAAGTAAAAAAGAAGGTAAATAGATTTGTTCGAATGTTTCGTTATCCATCAGAACGATGAACTCTCCTTCAGGGTAAATGAATTGCATCTGTTTATAGTCCACACGAACAACTTCAACTGCTTCACCAGCACGGAAGCGGTTTTCCACGATCTTCCCGTTCTTAAGGTTGCGCATACGTGCCTGGTAAAAAGCGCGTAAATTTCCCGGTGTACGATGTTGATATTCCTCAATTTTGCAAAGTTCGCCATTAAAACGGATAACTGAGCCTACATTTATATCGCCTGAATTTGCCATTATAATTTAATTGAAATTAGAAATTTATAAGATTTTATTGGTCTGCAAAGATATGATTTATGGCCATATCTGCAAATGTGAAAGGAGCGGAATTGCTGTTGGAATACTGTAAAATAAAAAGTCCCCCGTTTGTACGGAGGACTTTTCATTAAATGAGATATATAACTAAGCTAGTTTTACATTAACTGCATTTAAACCTTTTTTACCTTCTTGTACTTCGTAAGTAACGGTA
>JAJTCJ010000141.1 GCA_021323165.1 Bacteroidota bacterium
GGGAAAAAATAATTGTTTAAGAGGCTCAATTTCAGTAAATTTGTTCTTATCCACTGATTGAAAATGTTGAAGAGATCATTTTTACTTTCCTGTATTGTCTTTTTGTTGTTTTCAAAAGCAATCGCCTCTCATTTAATGGGCGGTGAAATAACCTGGGATTGCCAGGGCGGAGGACAGTATGTTTTTACAATGAAATTATACCGCGATTGTAACGGAGCAACTGTACCTTCTACAGTAAGTCTGGATGTCGCAAATTATCTTCCTGCCACATCAATTACTTTAAATCTTGTTTCTCAAACCGATATTTCTCCTGTATGCAACAGTGCCGGACCTTCAATAACCTGCGCTAATGCAATGGGGATGCCCGGCTGGCCATCCAGTTCAACTCCCATTCCCGGAGCTGTTCAGGAAACAGTTTACAGATCCGGACTGATCACGTTAAATGGAGTTCCGCCTCCTTCAGGATGGGTTTTTACATATACAGGCTGCTGTAGGAACGGTTCAATCACTAATCTGCAATCTCCTGCAAGTTACGGTTACACCATGCGTGCCATAATGTATTCATATAACGGACAAAATGCAGGACCTTGTTTTGATTCTTCACCAAAATTCCTGGAATTCCCAAGTACAGTTATTTGTCAGGGGGAATCATTCACATACAATCACAATGCTTATGATCCAGATCTGGATTCTTTGCATTATTCCTGGGCTGCGCCCCTGGATGACTTTACCGTTGCTTACAACCCTCCTTCTAATCCGGTTACTGTTCCTTTCTCAACAACTTATGATTATCTTAATCCATTACCTGGAACAGCGCAAAACTCAATGAACATTCCTGCGGCAATTAATCCTGCTACCGGAGAGATCTCATTTACCTCTTATACTCAGGGAAATTTTGTTACCGTTGTTAAAGTGGAATCCTGGAAATGCGGACAATTGGCGTCAGAGATCTTTCGTGAAATTCAGATCGTAATATTGCCATGCGGAGTAAATACTTCTCCTACAGTAACATTTTCATCTTATGAAGATACAGTACAGGTAGGAGCGATCGTGAATTTTACAGTGATTGTTTCGGATCCTGATCTTCTTTCAGATGGCGTTACTCCGCAGACTTTAACTATAAATGCTTCGGGGAATCAGTTCGGAGCAGGTTTTACGAGCAATACAACCGGCTGTTCAAATCCTCCTTGCGCTACACTTTCACCGGCTTCACCTGTATCGTCTCCTGCAAGTGCGAGTACTATGTTTAACTGGCAAACGAGCTGCAGTCACCTTGCTGCTAATTCGGTTTGCGGAAGATCCTCAAATACCTATACGTTTGTTTTTAAGAGCAAAGATGATTTTTGCCCTGCTCCTGCGGAACATATTTCCACTGTTTCGATCACCGTGATAGGCTTGCCGGTGGTGGAGTCTCCTCAGCTGCATTGCACCGAAGTTCTGTCTAATGGTGATGTTAAACTAACCTGGGATATTCCTTCGGATACAGCAGGCACATTTGATTCCTATCATATCTATTCTTCTCCAGCATTAGGCGGACCTTATACTTTAATTGATAGTGTTTTTACTTTATCGCAAAATACATACACACATACAGGAGCTAATGCACAAACTTCTTCACTTTATTATTATATAAGGACACGTTCCGGTTGTTTTGGAAATGTATTATCTCCCGCGATTGACACTGTCAGAACAATTTTACTGAACGTTACAAATCCGGGTGATGGAACAGCGATTCTTAGCTGGAATCCTATATCAGTACCTTTACTTCCGTCTTCTTCTAATACATATAATATTTATGAAGAGTATCCTGCCGGTACATGGGCCCTCACAGGCTCGACAACAAATATCACATTTCGCGACACAATTTTCATTTGTAATGGAGCAATTAATTATAGAGTTGAGATCTCAGACACTTTAGGATGCTCTTCAGTTTCATCCCTGGACGGAGACGTATTTCAGAATTCCATTGTACCTGCTATTCCGGTTTTTGATACCTTAAGTGTTGATGACAATAATAATGCTATCATGAGCTGGAATGTTAGTCCTTCCGCTGATGTTGAAGCCTATGTGGTCTACAAACTTATAAGTGGGATTTGGGTTGCTATTGACACAGTTTATGGGATAAATAATGTTTCCTACCTGAATTTATTATCTGCAGCAGGTAATAGTTCCGAGTACTATAAATTCACTGCTTACGACAGCTGCGGACTTGTAAGTCCATTAGGAACACCTCTAAAAACTATTTACCTCAATGCAGCAGCTGATATCTGTGCAAGAAGCGCCATATTGCAATGGACAGATTATACTACTATCGGAACAGGTTTGGCGGGTTATAGAATCTACCGCTCTTCAACAGGAGCCTCCGGTCCATACTTGTTACTGGATACTGTGGCTCCCGGTGTTCTTACTTATACAGCTTCAGGACTTACGGTTAATTCGAATTATTATTTTAAAATTGTTGCCTATGATGCTTCAGGAACTAAAACTGTTTCATCGAATCGATATGCTTTTTATTCTGCTGCACCTATTCCTCCTGTTTTCACTTACCTGAGAAAGGTAAGTGTGATTGATCCTGATAAGGTTGTTGTTACAGCCCATGTTGACACTGCAGCCTCAACAGTTTCTTATAAAATTATGCGTTCTTATGATACAGTTGCAGCGAATTTTGTTCATGTTGGAAATGTTGCTGCAACAGGAACTACACCTATTGTATTCAATGATCTGAATGTAAGAACAGATAAATTCAGTTACTATTATAAAGTTGTTAATGTTGACAGTTGTGGGTTTGACGGGCTCGTCACCAATATTGGAAGAACTATATTAACTTTTGCAATCAGTCGTGAAGAATTTAAAAACACGATCGTATGGAATGATTACGAAAACTGGATGGGATCAGTGATGTCCTATAATATATACCGTGGAATAGATGGTGTTATGGATCCTGTTCCGATCGCAAATGTTCCTTTTACAGGGTCAGATTCCAATGTTTATGTTGATGACATTTCAATGATGATGGAAGGTCAGGGTGTTTTTAATTATTATGTTGAAGCGCTCGAAGGCATGGGGAATAGTTATGGATTCAGCGATAACAGTATTTCTAATATAGCAGAAGCATATCAGGATCCGCAGGTATTTATTCCTAATGCTTTTAAGCCTTCCGGACTTAATAATGTATTTATACCTGTGACCTCATTTGTAAATATTTCGGAATATGAATTTTATGTATTTAATCGTTGGGGGCTTAAAGTGTTTTCAACTACGGATGTGAATGAAGGCTGGGATGGAACTCATGGCTCTGCAAAAAGCGGGCAGGGTGTGTATGTTTATCTGCTGCGATTCAAAACTTCAAAAGGAGATTATATTGAACGTAAAGGTTATGTTACCTTGATAAGATAATTAACAAACAACAAATATGAAAAACAATTACTTTAAAGTATTAATTATTGCTTTTATGATTTTTAGTGTAAGATCATATTCGCAATGTTCTTCATGTACAACTACAATTACAGGTAATGATGCTTCTAACTATGTTGTAAGTGCCGGAAATACTTTGTGTATTTCTGCTACAGGAAATGCCACAGGTTTAATTACTGTAGGACCGGGTGGCATCCTTTGTAATGCCGGATTTGTAAATTCTAGTAATCTTTGGGTGGCCGGAGGAGCTCTTGAAAATTTTGGCACCATTAATACATCGAACATTCTTGTTTCAGGGCAGGGTATGTTCAATAATAATGGAACAGTTCAAATGGACAGTTTGCATGTTACTAATATGGGATCACAATTTTTTAATCAACCCTATGGTACTATAATAGGTATCCGATTAGGAAATTCGGATAGTTCAACATTTAGCAATGATGGTAATATCACTGTAGATTATATGGCAGATTCTGCTGCTTTTTTTCAAAATGGTTCAACAGGAAGTTTTATTGTAAATGTGGATTTTGCTAATGCTTATAATAGTTCCTTTTGGAATTCTGGATACTATAAAGTAATGAGGGATTTTTACAACTCAACCGGATCAACCTTTGATATGAACTGTATGGGTATAATAGGACGCGATTGGTATAATTCTGCTCTTATTTATGGACCACAATCAGGATGTGGAGGATTTAATATTACAGGTGGATCTTATAATTCCGGGGCAATCGGGACTTCATCTTCTTATGTGGATATATGTGATGCAGGGAATCCAACATTTGGATTAGATGGGCCAGGCGGTACCATTTCAACCACAACAACCTATTGTGCGTGTTCGAATAGTTGTGTACAGGGGACTATAGGAATAGAGTCTTTTGAAGCAACTGATGCTATTATATTAGCTCTGTATCCAAACCCCGCTGTAAATTCAATTTCATTACTAATCAATGCAAAGAGGTCTGAAACCATGTCTATTGAAGTGTTTGATATGATGGGTAAGAAACAATTAATAAGAACTATGAATTCAGTTATAGGAGAAAATAAGCTTGATCTCGACATCTCTCAGCTGGTACAGGGTACTTATATTTTGAATGTTATTGATGAGAATCAACTGCAGACAAAGCAAATGTTCAATGTTCTGAAATAAAGATAACAGGCAAAAAAAATCCCGTTCTGCATCTGCCGAACGGGATTTTTTTTGAATAATGTTATTATTTTATATCCTTCATTTTCTGCGCCAGCATATTAAAGAAGTTACCCAAAGGTTTTTCTACCATCATCTTAAGCATAGGATTCATATCCGATTCAAAAGTAAGTTGTCCGATACATTTATTTTCTCCGGCTTCATCTATCAGCACGAATAATTTAAATTCAAATGGAACTTTTCCGTTAGAAGTGATAGTGATCTTCGAATTAGGATTCTTTTCAATGATCTTCATTCCAATAGTAGCCATACCATTGATAGTGAAAGAACATTCATCAGCGGTGGACTGCCAGTTAGTAACCTGTGAGGGCATTAATTTCTCAAAATTCCTGAAATCACTCAGATAAGTAAAAACATTCTGAGCAGAATTATCGATCTCTACTTTATCGCTTTGGAGATTTGTTTTTGACATATTTTTAATGCTTTAAATCGTTAGTAAAATTTATTCACTTCCCACTAATTTTCCCCACTCAGCAGGGTTAAGACGCCATTCCTGAAGCGATTTAAGATCTTTTTCAGTTATGTATTTTGATTTTAAAGCTTGTTTGATCAATGTCTCATAATTACTAAGGGCAAGAAGCTTACATTTTGCCTCTTTAAAATTATCTTCTGATGCTTTAAATCCATAAGTAAAGATAGCAGCCATTCCTTTCACTTCGCAGCCGGCCTCACGCAATGCTTCCACCGCTTTTATGCTGCTTCCTCCTGTAGAGATCAGATCTTCAATAACAACCACAGATTGTCCTTTTTCCACTACACCTTCTATAAGATTGGTCATGCCATGTTTTTTGGCTTCAGAACGAACATAAACGAATGGTAAGCCCAATTCTTCAGCGACCAAAGCACCCTGAGCTATCCCGCCTGTAGCTACTCCGGCTATTACATCTGGTTTGGCATATTTTTCATTAATTGCCTTTACAAACTGCTGACGGATATAAGTGCGTACTTTTGGGTAAGAAAGTGTTACTCGGTTGTCGCAATAAATGGGAGACTTCCATCCTGATGCCCAGGTAAAAGGTTTGTTGGGTTGTAATTTAATTGCTTTAATTTGCAGTAAAAATTCAGCAACTTTTAGAGCAGATTCATCGTTCAATATCATTCGGCAAATATATTAAAAACTAAGG
>JAJTCJ010000142.1 GCA_021323165.1 Bacteroidota bacterium
ACCGATAGCTTGTTAAACATATTCATACTGAACTGCGCATCCTGCTGTGCAAAAGCTACCAATCCGGTAAGTGATAAAGCAATAGTAGTAAGGGTTTTTTTCATGTTTTACTTCTTAAAAGTGAACAGTTTTATTTTGCTTTTACGCTGTAGTTAGGTCGCTAAATTAATTATAATGTTTATAAAAACAAATTTTTTAAACATTTTATTGTTCATACATGTTCTTTTAGTTTTGAACTATCCCAGTTTTTGAAAAGTCTGCCACCATTTATCAGGCATCTCATCCCTGCAAGCTGTTTCATAATCGCTGTAAGAGCAGGGCACCATGTGATGTCTTTCAAATTTGATCTGATGATTCACCGGATAAGGCACATCCATCCACCACCTGTCGCTCTTATTACTCTTGTAAAAAACAATTTCATGCTCGTGGTTTGTGATTGATACACGGTATTTAGTGTATTCAGATTTATCCACGATAGGATAATCCTGCTTACGATTATAAAAACCATCAATGAAATACCAGATCATTTGAGCTGCTAAATGAGCAGTTTGCTTATTATTATCAAATGCCGGATTGATCTCATAGAAACCGATCGAGGATAGCTTATCACTCATTCCCGCATAACGACATATCTGGCAGGCCTCTTCCCCATAGAATCCATTAGGAGATGCATTTCCATTACCCGGAGCATCACTCTGACGAATTGCAGAAATATCAAAACTCAACACATCTGCATTTCGTACGATCGGTTCAACATCCTCCATATTTTTTCTCACCTGTCCAAGCCTGTGTGAATCAAAATATAATTTACCCATCAGCTCGATCGCATTCTGCTCCACAAAGTATGTCTGATACCCCACATTACTGTAATTGAATAGTATATTGGGCTTATGCAGAATTATCTTACTCAAATAACTTTGAGAAGTAAGCTCTTTATCTCCGTCCCCAATATCGAAGGATGAATCAACCGAAACAATATTAATTGTCTGTTCCATTTTCTGATAGGACAGGTAATGACAGTAAGTAAGATCCTGTCCACCCCCAATCACAATAGGGATAATATTCTTTTTCAATAATTGAGAAAGAACATCTGTTAAAGCGAAATATGAATCTTCAATTGAATTTCCTTTTCTGATATTTCCAAGATCAGCAATCTTTGTGTTATAATTTCCCTGAAACAGACGGTATAAATTTTCCCTCACATAATCAGAACCCAGCCCGCAACCTTCATTATTGATGGCTTTTCGGTCTTCCTCTACTCCGACAATAGCAAGCTGAATGTTTTCCAGTTCAGGAAAATCGTTTCCTTTCGCATAAGCCTTTATAACTTTTCCATAAGAAGTTTCGCTGTAGGTCCGGTAACCGGTAAATTCTGAAATATCAATCGGTATAAAATATTCCTGCATGCGTTCGTTGAGCTTAGTTAGTAGTTCGTAGACCCGTCACCTTATCAACAGTATTTACATCATAACACCGATTGATATGATAAGGGACAGAAATTTAATTTATTTTTTTGCTGTTTTTTTAACTACTTTCTTGGGTGCTTTTTTAGGAGCAGCTTTTTTTACTGCTTTCGCGCTTGCCGAGCTAGTTTTAGTGGCTGTCTTCTTTGCCGCCTTTGCTGCCTTTTTAGGAGCTGCTTGTTTAAACGGCTTTTTCTCTACAGTCTTTTTCTTAAACCTGTTCCCCTTACTTGCGTTCTTTGGATCCGCAGCAATATCAAGGCATTCCTGAAGAGATAAGCTTTTAGGATCAATACCTTTGGGCAATTTAAAATTATTCTGTCCGATCACAAGATAGGGTCCCCAACGACCATTCAACAACTGCACTTCAGGATTTTCAGGGAAAGTTTTAATGTATTTATCAATTTCAGCCTGACGCTTTGCAAGGATCAACTCGATGCATCTGTCAGCGCTAACAGTCATATTCACCAACGACACGTGGAAGTTTATATAATTCCAATGCTTCTTCAAAAGTAATAGTGTCTAATCGCTGATCCTTTCTTAAGCTTGCAAACTTCGGTTTATTATTTTCGTCATTCCCTTCTCCCAGCTGTGCCATTGGGCCAAAGCGACCTATACGTACATAAAGATTTTTGCCTGTAACAGGATCAACGCCAAGTAAACGTTCACCGGAAGCGCGTTCAGAATGTTCAGAGGTTTGCTCAACATTTTTGTGAAACGGTTTGTAAAAATCAGAAAGCATTTTTGTCCAATTGATCTTTCCTTCTGCGATCTCATCAAACTCCTCTTCCACTTTCGCAGTGAAATTAAAATCCATGATCTGTGGAAACTCCTTTAACAAAAAGTCGTTAACAACCATTCCGATATCAGTAGGGAACATCTTTGATTTCTCAGCACCGGTACGCTCCGTACGAGTTTCTTCTAGGATTTTATTATCCTTTAGAATAATAACCCCATAATTTCTTTCTGCTCCTTCTCTATCTTCTTTCACAACATATTCTCTTTTCTGAATAGTTGAAATCGTTGGAGCATAAGTAGATGGACGACCTATTCCAAGCTCTTCTAATTTTTTTACAAGACTTGCTTCCGTGTATCTTGCCGGGTGATGAGTAAAACGCTGTGTTGCACTGATCTCATTCACTTTTAGCTTTTCACCCACTTTCATCGGAGGGAGCATGCCTTCCTGTTTATCTTCATCTTCTTCATCAGTTCCTTCAAGATAAATCTTCAAAAAACCATCAAACTTCAACACTTCACCCTGAGCAACAAATTTTTCAGAAGCGCCTGAAACACTTATCACAGCTGTAGTTTTTTCCAACTCAGCATCACTCATCTGGGAAGAAATTGTTCTTTTCCAGATCAGATCATATAAACGTTTGTCGGCTGAATCACCTTCAATCGTTTGATTTTCGATATATGTCGGACGGATCGCTTCGTGAGCTTCCTGAGCACCTTTTGATTTGGTTTTATATTGGCGGATATTCAGATATTTTTCACCATAGTTTCCTGTGATTGCCGCTTTCGCCTGATTGATAGCAGTTTCCGAAAGATTAACGGAATCAGTTCTCATGTAAGTGATCTTTCCGCTTTCATATAATCTCTGAGCTACAACCATTGTCTGCGCTACAGAAAAACCAAGCTTCCTGCTTGCTTCCGCTTCACATTTTTTCAAGAAATCCTTTGCTTCTTCATGAGAAGTAAATTTCTTATTCAGCTCAGCTTTGATATTCGCATTACCTGAAATAAAATTAGCAACAACCTTATAAGAAGATGTGCTTTTGAAATTCATGATCTCACGTTCACGCTCAACGATCAGGCGAACTGCAACGGATTGCACGCGTCCGGCAGACAAAGATGGACGAACTTTCTTCCATAGCACCGGTGATAATTCAAAACCAACTAATCTGTCAAGAATCCTTCTTGCCTGTTGAGCATCAACAAGATGTTTATCGATTGTGCGTGGATTCGCAATTGCATTTTTAATTGCAGGTTTTGTTATCTCATGAAAAACAATACGTTTAGTTTTAGCTTCAGTAAGATCAAGTGATTCGAATAAATGCCATGAAATAGCTTCTCCTTCACGGTCCTCATCCGTTGCTAACCAAACCATATCGGCTCCTTTAGCTAGTTTTTTTAATTCCGCTACAACTTTAGCTTTATCCGGAGAGATCTCGTAATTGGGGGTAAATTTATTTTCAATATCAACTCCTAAACCTTTTTTTGCCAGATCACGAACGTGTCCAAAACTTGATTTTACCGTGAATCCTTCTCCTAAAAATCCTTCTATAGTCTTCGCCTTTGCAGGGGACTCAACAATCACTAAATTTTTGCTCATTTAATTCCTTTTCGTTTGAGAGTATTATGAAAAACAGACATTTTTTAGAAAAGTAATTCCCTAAAAACGTTGCAAAGAAAACAAATCAAAATTGATAATTCCAAATTTGATTTGCATTTGTCAGGAACTATATATATAAATATATATATAAAATTTTCAAACTTTTTTTTAAAATTATCAAATTGCGCCATTTTGTCACGCATTAATTTTTAGTACCTTTGCAATCCATTTAAAAATAAAATGAGCGAGAATAAAGTAATTGATGAAAGCATTCAGGGAGAAGCTCTGATGATAGAGAAGCCGGAAAAAGCAAACGGGAAAAAATTATTTCTTGAAAGTTATGGCTGTGCGATGAATTTTTCTGATAGTGAGATCGTTGCATCCATCCTAAAAGATGAAGGATATACAACCACCAATGATTTTTTTGAGGCAGATGTGATCTTTGTAAATACATGTGCAATTCGCGAAGGTGCAGAACAAAGAGTTCGTCAGCGCCTTACAGAATATAAGAAAGCAAAAAAAGGAAATCCCGAACTTATCGTGGGAGTGCTTGGCTGCATGGCTGAGCGTTTAAAATCAAAATTCCTGGAAGAAGAGAAGTTGGTGGACATTGTTGTTGGACCTGATGCTTACCGTGATCTTCCTAATCTTATTGCATCTGCGGAAGACGGAAATAAAGCAGTGAATGTACTTCTTTCAAAAGAAGAGACTTATGCTGATATTACTCCGGTGAGACTTGGTGGCAATGGAGTTAACGCCTTCATCAGCATTACCCGCGGCTGCGATAACATGTGTGCATTCTGTGTAGTTCCATTCACACGCGGCCGTGAACGCAGCCGTGACCCTGAAACAATTGTTAAAGAAGCTCAGGATCTTTTCAATGATGGTTACAGAGAGGTAACTCTTCTTGGTCAGAATGTGGATTCATATCTCTGGACTGGTGGCGGACTTAAAAAAGAAAACCTTTCCACCGATGAGATAAAAAATGCAACTACTTTCTCACAGCTTTTGGAAAAGGTAGCGTTGGTAAATCCGGAATTAAGGGTACGATTCAGTACTTCCCATCCGAAGGATATGACTGATGATGTTCTTTATACGATTGCGAAATATGAGAACATCTGCAGCTATATTCACTTGCCGGTTCAATCAGGAAATACGAGAGTACTTGAAATGATGAACCGGGGTTATACCCGCGAATGGTATCTTAACCGAATTGATGCCATACGCAGAATCATTCCTGACTGCAGTATATCTATGGATATAATTACAGGATTCTGTTCAGAAACAGAGGAAGAACATCAGGATACCTTATCATTAATGGAAGCGGTAAAGTATGATTTCGGATATATGTTTGCGTACAGCGAACGTCCGAAAACACTAGCAGAAAGAAAGTATAAGGATGATGTTCCTGCGGAAGTTAAAAGCAGAAGACTTTCAGAAATTGTTGCTCTTCAGCTTGAGCACTCAGCGATGAGAACGAAAAGAGGAGTTGGCAAGGTTCACAAGGTACTTGTAGAAGGAGTTTCCAAAAAATCAAAAGAACAATTGTTCGGAAGAAATACTCAAAGTACAGTTGTTGTTTTTCCAAAAGAAAATTTTAAGCCTGGAGATTATGTGAATGTGCTTGCTGAAAGCTGCACCGGAGCCACATTGATTGGGAAGGCTATTTAATTTTAACACAGAGAAACAAAGAGATAGAGTTTCACAGAGAAAAAGGAATATGACAATTCAGGAAGTTAAAAATCGTTTTGGGATAATCGGGAGCGCTTCTTCCCTTGACCGGGCGATCGATATAGCAAAACAAGTTGCACCAACTGATCTTACTGTTCTTATTACAGGGGAAAGCGGATCTGGAAAGGAAGTTTTCCCACAGATCATTCATAGCTTAAGTGCTCGTAAGCATGGTCAATATATAGCAGTTAACTGTGGTGCAATTCCGGAAGGGACAATTGATTCCGAATTATTCGGACATGAAAAAGGATCTTTTACAGGAGCTCATGAAGCGCGGAAAGGATATTTCGAAGTAGCTAATGGAGGAACTATCTTTCTTGATGAAGTTGCTGAAATGCCAATGGCAACTCAGGCACGATTACTTCGTATTCTTGAAACTGGCGAATTTATTAAGGTAGGTTCTTCTAAAGTTTTAAAAACAGATGTTCGGGTTGTAGCCGCTACAAATGTGAATCTACAGACTGCTATTGAAAAAGGAAAATTCAGAGAAGATCTTTTTTATCGTTTAAATACTGTTCCGATCATAGTCCCTCCTTTGCGTGAACGCAAGCAGGATATACATTTAATGTTCAGAAAATTTGCTTCAGACTTTTCAGCGAAGTACAGAATGCCTACAATTAAACTTGATGCTGGTGCTGAGCAGATCCTTTCAAACTATTACTGGCAGGGAAATGTAAGGCAATTAAAGAACATTACTGAACAGATCTCTGTGATCGAACGTCAGCGTGAGATCTCAGCTGAAACACTCATCAAATATTTACCCATTCATCAAACATCTCAGCTTCCTGTTCTTGCCAGCAGTGCTACTGCAGGAAATGATTTTAGTGAAAGAGATATACTTTATAAAGTTTTATTTGATATGAAAAAAGATCTTATGGATCTTAAAAAAATAGTTGTCGATCTGATTGAAAATGACAGTCAGCTTAACCAGGATTTTCCACCCGAAAATGCACAACTGATCAAGAAACTTTTCCAAGATGTGGGAAGCCCTGAAACTACTATACAGCTTGGGTATAACAACACAAACTCTCCTGCATTATTAAAACAAAAAGAAGATTCGCCTACTCGTGTTATTGAAGTTGAGGAATCACTATCACTGCAGGAAATTGAAGAAGACATGATCAAAAAAGCACTGATCAAACATAAAGGAAAAAGAAAGAACGCGGCTAAAGAATTAGGCATTTCTGAAAGAACCTTATACAGAAAGATCAATGAATACGGTATTAAATAATTAATTTCAGGTTCCAAGTTTCAGATTAAATTCTGCCTTAAAAAAATTAAAAGTGAAACAAATTAAGACGAGCCATATTGTTGTGAAGCACATACTCTTGAGTTTTGCTCTTTTGACTTTGGTGTTTCAAACAAGCTGTAAAATGCGTTACGGGTTTAATGGCGCTACCATTCCACCCGAGGCAAAAACCGTTGCTGTTCAATATTTTCAGACAACAGCCACGCTTGCGCCTCCAACTTTAAGCCAGGCATTTACGGAAGCATTGAAGGACAGAATGAGTTCACAAACAAGACTTGCATTGGTAAGCCGTCAGGCTGATCTTAATTTTGAAGGAAGTGTAACAGGATATTCTACTGCACCTATTGCAATTCAAAGTACTGACCAAGCTGCTTTAAACCGACTTACCATCAGTGTAAACGTGAAATACACCTGCTCTTTTGATGAAAAAAAGAACTTTGAACAAACCTTCAGCAGATTCGCTGATTACAACAGTTCACAAAGCATTAGTTCCATAGAGGACCAACTGATCAGAGATATCAACGAACAACTTACACTTGATATTTTTAACAGAGCTTTAAACGATTGGTAATCAATTCGACAGGCTCAGGATGACAGAATAGGAAGAAAAAGTTTTAAATGAACAGAGCACAATTTATATCATATCTTGAAAATCCCGATAAGTTATCAGGTGATGATGTTGTGCTCCTTTCCGGGCTTATAAAAGATTTTCCATATTTTCAGACAGCTCATCTGCTTTACGCTAAAAGCCTTCACAATCAGAACAGCATTCATTATAATAATCAGCTCAAAATAACCGCTGCTTATGCAACTGACAGAAAGGTTCTTCATAAATTAATTACAAAAAAATCAGAAGCTATTCAGGTCTTAAAACCGAATACTTCTGAGAAGCCGGTAGTTGAAATAAAAGAGGGGATCAAACAAGAGTCTTTGGTTAATTCTCCGATGGAAACATACTCAGAACCTGTTATTTTAAAGGAAGAACCCCAAGAGCCTGAATTTGAAAAAGCAGTTGAGAAACTAGTAAAGGAAGAAATAAAGGAAAATAAAATTGAGCCGGTAATTCAACCTTATCCGGTAAACGAATTTGTCTTAAAACCTGCTCAGGAAAAGAAAGAAACCGAACACGCGGAGAAAACTGAGCAAACTGAAGAAAAAGAAAACCGACCAGAAGAAAACGAACTTGAGCTTCAGCGCGATTTCTTATCCAGTGCTGCAGATGCGTTGGTTGAGATCGAAATTCTTCAGCCGGATCCTTTAAGTGAACAGGATTATGTTGTAAGTGAAGAAGAGGGATCAGAAAATACTGAAGGGGAAAATACTCAACCTGCACAGTCTGAAACAACTGAATCGGATTTTGTTTTAAATAATCAGCCGGAAACCACTTTAGAAAAAGAAAAAAATTTTTCCGCAGATTTTGATAATTCCACACCTCATTCTTTCAGCGACTGGCTGAAACATGCGAAGGCAGCTGAAAAAACAGAGAATAAAACGGAAGAGGATAAGTCAGCAAAAACTGAGAAAGGCACGGGATCTCTTAGTGATTTTGACCTCATTGATAAATTCATCCGGGAAGAACCAAGAATAACCAGACCTAAGGCTGAATTTTTCAATCCAGTTAACAAAGCGAAGCAAAGTGTAGCAGATGATATCACTTTTGTAAGTGAAACCCTGGCTAAAATTTATGTTTTACAGGGAAATTATACAAAAGCGCTTGACGCTTATGAAAATTTACGCTTGAAATATCCAGAAAAAAGACTTTACTTTGCAGCCCAAATTAAAAATTTAAGAAAACTAATTAATCAACAAAAAACATAGGCATGTCTACTTTAATTTCCATTGCAATTATAATCGTTTGTATTTTTTTAATCCTGATCGTATTGG
>JAJTCJ010000034.1 GCA_021323165.1 Bacteroidota bacterium
GAGTGATTCCCCTGAGGGCCATCCTCTTTTGTTGATCAAATAATAAAGTAATGCTTATTGTAATTAACGGTTCACAAATTTTCACATAAAAAACGGTGGAGTCAAGGTTATTGAATTAACAAATGACCGAAGTTATAAACACGCGAAATTAACAGACGAATGTTGAAAATCGACCAACGTATTAGAAAACAGTATTTTAAGAAAACTGGAAAAAAAACTAAAAATTAAGCTCAGATTTATTTGGATAGATGGAAAAAATATCACAATTAGAAGTACGGGGGATTCAGGATTTAACCTTTGGAAGACCCAATAGAATTAGGGTATAGGAACGGCCTCCGAATTGAAATATTAAAAAGTTTCAGATTTCAAATTTCAGGTTCCGAGCGTTGTCACTCTGAGCGGAGTCGAAGAGTGTGCGTTGGCGTATTCACCACTAAGGCACTAAGAAGGAGGAGAAACACTAAGAAAGAACCAACTGTTTTACCGCAGAGGTCGCAGAAATTTTTAGCAGAGGTTCGCAGAGTTTTAGGATAATAATAGAAGGCTAATAAAACAAAAGATTGATCGCACAAGCTCCGCGGCTCTCTGCGTTAAGCAAAGCGCCTCAGCGAACTCCGCGGTAAAAAACTGAGTGCCTTGTGATAAACTCCGTGAAACTCCATTAACTCTGTTCCTCTGTGTTAAAACTGAGCTGCGAAGAAGCCTACTTCCGCATCTTATCCGCCAGCTCCAACTGCTTATACCAGTCTTCTCCGTATTTACGAACCAACGGCCCTTTTAAGAACTTATATACAGGAACATCGAGAACATCGAGCTTTGCCCCGCATTCACATGCAGGCTTACAAACTTCCCATTTGTGGTAGTTAACAGCATCATAATCCTTGTATTTTGTGATACGCACAGGATAAAGATGGCAGGAGATAGGTTTCTTCCATTTTACTTTTCCATCCAGGTAAGCCTGTTCAATCCCGCATTTAGCGATATCCTTATCGAAAATAGTAAATGCACAATGTTTTCCTTTTACAAGAGGTGTTGTATAGTCGCCATCATCATCGATCACAAAAACTCCTTGCTTTTCAATAGCTTTAACGCCATCCTTCGGCAAATAAGGTTTCACATCTTTCCAGATATCCTCCATGATCGCTATCTCATCAAAATCCAATGGAGCACCGGAATCACCGGCAACACAACATTCTCCTTTGCAGGCATTAAGGTCGCAGACGAATTTTTTTTCCAGCAAATGCTCGGAAACAATGGTGTTATCAATAGCTATCATGGGATTGTGTTCTTATTGCAAAGATACGATTTTACCCGCAGGAACAAAAGACAACAAAGCAAAAACTCCGCTATCAGCGGAGTTTTATGAACTTAATATTACACTTAAATATTATTGAGTTTCAATAACGAGGTAATTAAACAGGAATGTTGTGCTGGAAGGAGCAGCAGTTAAAAAACCAATTGAAAAGCCATTGGTGGTACTACTTTGAATATAAACACCAAGATTCATTTCCGCGGAAGCAGCGGCTGCATTAGCGGGAGTGAGAATAACAAGTGGATTGCTGGCGTAGGCTTTATTATAGTTAATAGTAATATAGGCAACTCCGGCACCTGCTCCGGTGCCTGTTGTCATTGAAACCCGGCCTGCAACATCTGTAGATTTAGGATTTGCGGACGTGACTGATGCAAACGCGCCTGTCCCTGCGGCTCCCAGGACAACTGTAGGAATTGTTGTTTGCTGGATCTGGATATGTCCGTCTTTTATGGCCAGCAAGGCGTTTGTTGAAATATTAGCTCCTGTATTGATTCCTACATTTCCTGTTTCTTTTATTCTTAATCGCTCACTAAGTGCTGTGCCGTCACTGGTGGAGAACACCAGGTTTCCAATATTGGTACTGCCTGCTCGCCTTGCATCAATTCTTGCAATATTATCTGTTGTAGAAATACCTACACTACCGAAGTCTATTTGTGATACAGGTGTTGAATTTACCAGACTCGATCCGACAAGCTCCAGTGAAGCAGTCGCAGTGAAGTAAGTAGAAGTGGAAGCTAGAGTAAGATAGCGGGCAGAACCTGAAAATACACCCGGTGCAGTGGTGCCAATACCAACGTGACCATTGTTATCAATTACCATACGGTCCATAGCAGATGAATAATCCCTGAAGACCAATTTCTGATCTCCTGAGCCCCCTGAAGGATTACTTCCATATATGATCCAGTCTTTATTAGATGCATCAAGGAATAAGCCTGCGCCAGCAGCAGCAGAATTAGAAATTTTAAAAGTTTCTCCAAAATTAGTGGATGAAGAAATAACATGGAGTTTAGCACCTGGAGCGGTATTGTTACCAATTCCAACATTCCCATCCTTATCAATTAATAATGTGGACACTCCATTATCACGCACATCAAAAAGTGATCTGTAACTTACATCATCTCCACCTGACTTACCATTAAGAACAATTACCGGTTGTCCTCCCGTATCATTATTATTATCAGCCTCAATAACTAAAGATGGAGCGAGCGATCCATTTTGATTACTATAGATTTTCGGTTCAAATACGTTGTCGTTTGTAGTGTTGTTAACGATCTGTAAATAAGAATATCCATCTGATACTGAAAAACGAGCGAGTCCTTCAGCAGTTGAACTTGCCGCAGTCTTTGATACATCCAGCAGTTCGGAGGGAGTTGTTGTTCCTATACCAATATAATTGTTTGCCGGATTGTTAAAAAGATTGCTGGTGGATTGCCATGTGGTTCCGTTGTGACGAAGAGTTTGACCAATGGTGCCTGTTACACCAAAAGTTCCTGTTGCCCCAACAGCACCTGTAGCTCCAGTGGAACCAGTAGATCCGTTTGTTCCTGCAACACCTGTTGCACCAGTCGTTCCCGTAGTACCATTTGTTCCATTTGTTCCGTTTGTTCCTGCGGTTCCCGTGGCTCCTGTAACACCATTTGTTCCGTTAGTTCCATTGGTACCATTTGTTCCAGCAATACCTGTAGCACCAGTTGCTCCGGCCAGTCCATTATTTCCCGTTGCACCGGTTGTTCCCACTACGCCTGTAGCACCATTATTTCCGTTTGTTCCCGCAACTCCGGTAGCACCTGTTGTACCCGTTACACCGTTTGTTCCATTTGTACCTGCAGTACCTGTTGCACCGGTAGAACCCGTAGAGCCATCAATTCCATTGGTTCCATTAGCTCCCGTTACTCCATCAATACCATTTGTTCCATTTGATCCTGCAGCACCTGTCGCACCTGTTGAGCCATCAAGACCATTCATCCCGGTTGCCCCTGTTGAACCTGTAGCTCCAACTGAAGATGCAGAACCGGAGTTAGCTGCATATAAAGCATAAGGCACGCTCATTAGTTGTTGTGTTCCCATTAATGAATAAGATGTGCCACCAGATGCATCCATACTTATCTCAATGAAATATGGCCCTCCAGCCCAATTGATCCCGGAAAATGTTCCGGTTAGAGGTGTACCATTCCCCACAACAATATTGATCAATCCGAGATTGTTCGATGTTACAGCATGTGTTTCAGTGTAAACGGCAGTACCTGCAGCGCTTCCCTGTAAAATACTGATCTGCAACCCAACTGTCTGATTGTTCAATGCAAGACCTGCAGCATCGCGAGCAACTGCCTGGTAATTGAAGCCTTGTGGAGCTTGTGCATATTTAATGTGATTTTACAATACGGTAAGTTTTAGTTTTTGATCCATCTTCTTTAACCGAAAGAAGATACACGCCAGCTTTGTACGGGCTCATGTTTATTTGCGTTTCGGGATCGGTTCCCTTTTTATTTGTTTCCAAAAGACGTCCATCAGAAGAATGTAATTCTATTATAAAAGATTTTTTTTCAGATTTTGAAAAGCTTATCTGAACATACTCGGTTACCGGATTTGGAAATACTTGTATTGACTGGATGCTATGAGTATCATCTAGTGCCGTAATGGTAAGATTAGGCTGATGAAAACCCTGAGTGAGGATGTCGGAACCGGAAGTATATGTTAATGTTACGGGTTCACCTAATGTCCAGTCAAGCTGCGATGTCCCATTATTGAAGCTGGTTCCGGCCGGGGATATAATTTCCGGAGCGGTTGATTGTGCGAAGGAAAAGCTTATGACGAAACAAGCCGCAAGACAAAGAAGATGTTTTTTCATTTCATTGATTTATTTTCAAATTTATAACAAATTCGGAAATAAAAAAGTAACTATGTTTGCTCTACTTTATATTGTTATTCAAACGATATCTTCCGTCATTTTCAACAGCTCTTGTTTCTTTCAAAGCCATCTCACTTCTGATGATCTTTACCATTTGTTCAAATGCGCTCTGTTTAATACTCAATTCTTTTTGACCGGTGTAGACACGGATCTTCATTAAAGCATTTTCTTTTATTCTCACACTGGTTGCATATACTTCCAGGTACCTGGTGTAATTCTTTTGATTGAGTGTAGTGGCATAGTCCACTGAAATCACTTTGCGGTATCCATCCAGCGTTTTATCAAATGCCCTGGTTTCATGATACCTGTATTGTACGAAGTCGATCTCATTCACTTTATATTTATTAAACATTTCCCAATATTCCGGATTGAGAATATAGAGCTCCGTTTTTTCGCCTTTTGAAACAGTTGTTGTCATTGAGAAATTCTCGAGTGCCTTTAACATAAGATAATCATTTAGGTTCGATCTCTTAAATTGGGGAAGATAAAATCCTGTTTTATTCGGTTGATTTTTAAGTATGCTATCTGTAACAAGTTTAAAAGCATATTTAGGATCTTTAAGGAAGATCTTATCATATCCTTGAGTTACTATCGCTTCCGGTTCATCAAAGGCAACGATCCTCTGCGTATTACTCAACGATTTCATTATCGTTCCTTTATAAAGATTGGTGGCATATTCCCGATGAAGAATATCCTCTCCCGAAAGGTATTTCAACAGGAACTTATTTCGGGAAGTTGTATCAGAAGTATAGCTCAGAGCATTGGAAAGAACACATTCCTTACAGTTAAGTGCATTGCCAACAGAATAAAAGAAGTTATAGGCCTCTTCGTATGTTTTGAATTTAGGTGTATCACGCCAGTAAAAACGGGCTTTAAGTTTAACTCCTTCGCGTGGATCAATGGGAATGATATCAAGATCGAATTTTTCAAAGAGATGGCTGGTCATCTTTTGTTTATGCTTATGTCCGTCTACCATGATGCTGTCATAATACATATTTGTAATGAACAGCTCATTCCATATATCAGTATTCAGATAAGCATTTCTTCTTATACTTTCCATGATATAATAGATGTAGGTTGTATTGTCAGGATCAAAAAGGTGAAACCTGAAAGCCTTCTGAACACAGGCTTTAAACTCGAAATTGTTAAGGTGAGCTTTTAATATTTCCGGTTTGACTTCTTCCCTGAATTTATTAAAAAGAGCTTCACTGATGATGAAATTCTGTCCACCGTTTCCTTTATTTTTGTTACTATATTCAATAAGACGTTCAAGACGCTTACTTGATTGAGGATGCGAAACCTCTTTTAGTTCCCATTCGTTATCCATCTGTTTAAGAATGTTCTTATCTATTCTGTACATTGTTCTGAATGCCTGAACAAGTCCATCCATATTGTAACCGGAATTTTTCATCCATTCCGTAGCAAGAGAATCCGCCTGCATTTCATTTTTAATTGAAAAACGATTGCGCGAACGGTCCACAAAAAATACCCCATTATCAAATTTCCCGGCTTCTGCTTCCATGAATGTATTTAAAGAATGGTTCTTATAATAATGACCAAGCTCATGAAGCAGGATGCCTGCAATAGTTGCTTCATCAGGCACTTCAGGAAGCAGCCCGATGTTAATGAATGCATTCCCCGAACCCCACATGGAAGCATTGAAATATCCATCCCTTCTAAGATATACATGGATCATTGAATCTTTTTTAAGCTCAGCAGGAAGAACACGCTGCAGAATTGCATTCAGATAATCTTCAAGTTCTTTCCAATCGCTGTAAACGCTGCCATCCGCTACTGATTCAGTAAAATAGACACTTTGCATGTGGGCGAAATTTAATGCTCTTCGTGGATATTCGCCATTTTTTATATTTGCAGGGATACCGTTAAAGATATGTTCACGCACACTATCAGGGTTAAGAATGTATTTGGAAGGTATTATATCGCTATAAACGCGGCCGGTAATAGTAGTTTGAGCATGAAGGAATGAACACGCTATAAGCGCGAAGGTAATCGTAAATAATTTCAAAGTGGAGATGTGTTAAAATGAGCATACAAAGATAAAATAATCTTTTAATCAGATTAACGGATATTACATTGAACGAATGGAAATAAAGTTGTCATGAAGTAGACATTAAAATGAAATCGCTAATGATACTGTTAATGTTGAATTCAGGAAAGATTTTTCATGCAGATTACCTTTGTTATCTCCTTCCGGGAAGGTTCTCCCTTCTATTCGAAGCATTGCATTTTCCGTTGGATGATAATCGAAATTGAGTGAAAATCCCGCAGCATTTACTCCGATCACATTTTCTTTATCTTCAAAATATTCTGCGCGAAAGCAACTGCTGAACCTGGGATGAAACTTATATCTGATAAGTAAAGATGGTGCATACCAACCAACGAATCGTTTATCGGTCAGACTTTTTTCCTGAAAGCCAAGATCAAGAACCGAAGCAATCGATACCTTTTCGGATATCAGATAAGTGAAATATAGATCATGAAAATGACGCATCAGATAAGAACCATCAGGGAAATTGCGCGCTTCACCCGCAAAGGTGCTGTAATTAAGAAGTGTTTTTTCGTTTGGCTTAAACTGAATCTGTGTTCCGAAGGCTTTATTGGAATTGTTCTCAGTTATGTTTTGCCATCCATTCAAAATAAATGCAGCAATTGTCCACTTTTTATTCGGCTCAAAGCTCAGCTTGGCACCGGATTCATAATAGGGAGAATTTTCTGCATTCAATGATCGGGTCAATGTCCAGCAGTCTTTTGAAACTGCAGACTCAAGTCCGATATGAGAAGGCATGATCCCGGCATCCAGCCAGATCTTCTTTGTTAATCGGATGCCCACATTCGCTTCGTTAATATATTTTAATGATCCCGGCTCAGTTGCATAATTACGGTTTACGTATGTGCCCGCATGCAAAGCAACAGTTCCGCGAACCTTTTCACGAGTGTATTTTAAACTGATGATCACATTGTTTACATTAAACTCATTGTGGCGATTGTGATTATAAGCATAAGAAATATTGCGGGAGCGCGGTTCAGGGAAATTATACGCATAATAAGCATCAGCATATCCGGAGATCTTTAAAGCACTATCTGTCTGCGCACTGACGGGATAATATAATGAGATAAATAAGAGGAATATAACTGAAAACCTTTTCATGCTGATATGTTATAATACGAAGTTAGAGAAAAGGGGAATAGAAAAATAATTCTATTATGGCTCCTCTGCTGACACATTATTTCTACTTTTGCACAAATGAATCAGGAAGACATATTCAAAAACATTATTTCCCACTCAAAAGAGTACGGATTTATATTTCAAAGCAGCGAGATCTATGATGGATTAAGCGCAGTATACGACTATGGTCAGATGGGTGTTGAGCTCAAAAAAAACCTGCGTGATTATTGGTGGAAAGCAATGGTTCAGATACATGAGAATATTGTTGGTATCGATGCCGCCATCTTTATGCATCCTACAACATGGAAGGCTTCCGGACACGTTGATGCTTTCAATGATCCTTTAATTGATAATAAAGACAGTAAGAAACGTTACCGCGCAGATGTTCTTATCGAAGAGCATGTTGCTAAAATAGAAGGGAAGATCCAGAAGGAAGTTGATAAAGCCAAAGAACGTTTTGGTGAATCATTCAATGAAGAAACATTTCGCTCCACAAATGCAAGAGTATTGGAAAATCAGGCTAAGGCAGATGGCATACTGACTAAATTCAAAGATGCACTTGAGAAGAATGATCTTGAAGGTGTTCGTCAGATCATCATCGATTGCGAAATAGTTTGTCCGGTTTCAGGATCCAAGAACTGGACAGAAGTACGTCAGTTCAACTTAATGTTCAGCACTTCAATGGGTGCAGTGAGTGAGGATTCAAACACGATCTATCTTCGTCCGGAAACGGCACAGGGGATCTTCGTTAACTTTTTAAATGTGCAGAAATCAGGAAGGATGAAAATTCCTTTCGGGATCGCACAAACCGGAAAAGCTTTCCGTAATGAGATCGTAGCTCGTCAGTTCATTTTCCGTATGCGTGAATTTGAGCAGATGGAAATGCAATTCTTTGTTCGTCCGGGTACTGAAATGGAATGGTATAATCACTGGAAAGAAACAAGAATGAAATGGCATAATTCATTAGGTTTCGGTTCTGATAATTATCGTTTCCACGATCATTTAAAACTTGCTCATTATGCAAATGCAGCATGTGATATAGAATTTAATTTCCCATTCGGATTTAAAGAGCTGGAAGGAATCCATTCAAGAACAGATTTCGATTTAAAAGCACATGAGCAGCATTCAGGAAAAAAATTACAATATTTTGATCCGGAGCTGAATCAGAATTATGTACCATATGTAGTAGAAACTTCTGTAGGATTGGATCGTTTGTTTTTAGCAGTAATGTCTAAAGCATTCGTTGAAGAAAAGCTGGAAGATGGAACAACCCGTACAGCTTTAAACCTTCCTGCATTCTTAGCACCAATTAAAGTTGCAGTATTACCATTGGTAAAAAAAGACGGTCTGCCTGAAAAGGCCCGTGAGATCATGGATCTGTTGAAATTCGATCATGCTACAACGTATGATGAAAAAGATACTATTGGTAAGCGTTACCGCAGACAGGATGCGATCGGAACACCGTTCTGTGTAACGATAGATCATCAGTCGCTGGAGGATAATACGGTTACTATCCGTTTCCGTGATACAATGACTCAGGAGCGTGTAAGTATTGATGCGCTAGCCAAGATCGTTGATGAAAAAGTGAGCTTTAAGAAAGCTTTGATGGGATTGAAGTAGTACGGATAGCTGATTTATACGAATTTACGAATCGTTGTGTGTTATTCCTATTGGTGTTAGAATGTTTTCTATGGAATGTCATCCCGTGCTCCGACACGGGATCTTCATGACTCGCGCAGGTCTCCGAAATAAACAAGATCCCGTGTCGAAGCACGGGATGACGGTTACCTAAAATTATCTTATTTCTTTACTGAAAGCGAACCAGCACCCAAAAAAGCCAGCACTCTGCTATTAATAATATCCGCCTGGTCCATGGAAAGAAAATGCCCTGCATTCTTTATTATATCCGTGTCGGCATTTGGAATTAATTTTTTTGCTTTTTTGAGACTGCCTTCATTATTGATGATATCATTATCTCCTATTAATACAAGTACAGGCATTTTAAGTGACCTTAACTGATCATCAGAAAAAGGAGTCATCTGCATAATACATTTGTTTGTCGTAGCTTCTTCTGTCGCGATGTAATATTGATTGATATAGACCTGGCTGATATTATCCACATTCGCAGTCATTGTTTCCAGGACATTCCTCAGTTTTTTTCTTTTCGGATTAATTGAATAAGTGATATTGCTGATCACCTTCGGTAATGGCTTGATCCAGATAAAAGTTTGTGCAGGACTTAACAAAGCAATTTTATTTATCCGTTCCGGTGAATGAAGAGCAATATTCACCGCCAGCCACCCTCCTCGGGATGCTCCCAGAACACTAAACTTTTGCAGCTTCAACTGATCAAAGATCTCATAATACCAGTTGACAACTGCATCTGTACTGCTTACATCACCTACACAAAGCGATTTTCCGGGTTCGAGTAAAAAGTCGATCGCGTATACTCTGTATAATGAAGAAAGTGCTTTAATGTTTGGATACCACATTGTTGAACTTGCATTCATTCCGTGCAGCAGAATCAGCGGAGGAGCATTTACAGGTCCGCAAGTGATCACATGTGCATTTCCCAATGTTGTTTTAATGTCTTTTTCCTCGAAAGATGTCTGCCAGAGCTTTAGTGATTTGTTGTAAGCTTCGGTGTAAGTGAGCTTATCATGTTTAGATGCGGTGATGGTATCAAAACTTTCTAACGAATCTAACTGATGAGAAAAGGCTGCTTCATTTATTTTCTCATTGCCGCAGGAAGCTATAACCAATAGAGAAATTAATAAGGAAAGTTGCAAAAGGATCTTCATGCGGCAGTTAACAGATAGAATGCTTATCCTTTTATTTATGGACACTGTGAAGGTACAACAATTAAAGAAGCAAGTCCTGAAATTATCAGTGGCATATTTTTTACAATTCTAATTTATACAATTATGAATATTCATTAAGACTCAAAACAAAATATCATGAAAACAGCAAGAAGCAACAACAGCCAACAGAATAAATCGGGGATGACTAAAAAAGCGCGTCCTGAAAATAAAGACAATCTTGACAGCAGAAAATCAAAAGTTGCAGATAAGGACAGAAAAGCTAAGGCAGACAAGAATGAAAAAGTGAAGACCAAGAATCCTCCGGTAAAGAAAGCTTTAAAGAAAGCCGTGAAAAAAATGGGTAAAGTAACCAAGAAAGATTCCCAAAAAGCAACAGTAAATAATTAAACATTAAGGCCCGCAGATATGCGGGCCTTAATGCTCTCTAAAAACTAAACTAAAACTAAATTAACCCTCAACTTCACAAATTTCCTCCGCCCTTGCGGAGGTGGCAATATCTTTATTCTGATAATATCCCGTTTTCTATTTTAGTCCAGATTTCGTCATTTACTTCTTCTTCGAAATCTTTGAAAACTTCTTTTATAACATTTTCAATCATTTTGTCTTTATAATTTATCCAAGCTTTCCAATTCTAGTGCCAGTAAGTTTGCTTTAACAGAGATTAACAATTGTTAGTGTGTCTCTTTTTTTTCTTAGTGCCTTCCTTGCTCCGCTGAGGCTTCGCGAAGGCGAGCGTGGTAAAATTCACACAACTCCTCCGCTAGAAGAAGATCCTCAGCGCAGCCTGTCCTGAGCATTTGTCGAAGGGGTCGGGATGAAAACGCGCAAACCTCCAATGACGCTCCGCAAAAACACTCTCAATAACTTTTAAAAGTCCAGCGCCTTTGAAACCTTTTCTGTGGCTCTCCTTTAACTCTGCTACCTCTGCGGTAAAAAATACGTAGCTAATAAAAACTCCTTAGTGTTTCTCTTCTTCTTAGTGCCTTAGTGGTATAAATTTACACTCTTCAACTAGAATGACGGACAAACAACCGTCCTGTATTTAGGTTTTGGTTTTTAAAAGCACCTTTTTGTATTCCCAACAAAACAATCACCGCATCACTGTTTCTGTACCAGAATCCGCCAACCAATATTCCTTTTGTAACATATACTCCAAGATTCATTTGTTTAAAATCCTGCTGCTGCTGATAGAGTATATTCGGTGAAACAGAGGTTTGAGAAGCTTTATCACCAACGGGTATTACCGCACCTGCATGTCCGGTGAACTTCATTGGTAATTTACTTTGTCCGCCTCCAAGTAAAGATTCATCAGGTTGTGTTAAATGATCAACCGCAAAACCTCCGTAAAAATATTTGGTGAAAGCCATAAGTCCGGCTGAAAAGTCAACAAATGATTTTTTTGAAACACCCTGCATCTCATTGGTGTTATAAACAAATCCTCTTTTGTCATCGATCTGGTCCCCAAAAGTGAGCTTTGACCAGTCGAGTGATTTTTCTCCATAAGTAGCTTTAAATCCAACATTAATGGAAACAGTTCGTGTTGGCCTCCATTGATAGGAATAAAGTCCGCTGATATTTGTGGTCTTTAAAGTTCCTTGTCCGGCCTTATCCTGCATAACCAATAATCCGATTCCGCTTTTTATTTTATATACGAACCGATCAATGGAAGCACTTGTTGTAACATAAGTTCCTGAAATGCCCGGCCATTGATTTCTGTAATTGATGGAGATGCGCGGACAAATTGTCGAACCCGCAAATGCAGGATTAAGATATAAAGGGTTAGCATAAAACTGGGTGAATTCAGGATCCTGCGCCTGAACGGTTTTATATGTTATCATACTTATTAATAACAATAATACTGAGTAGCCTTTTTTCATGCGCTGTTTAGTTAGTTTATTAGAAGACGAAAAAAAAGGTGGACGGTTGCCTGTATGAATCTTTGAGCATTTTATTAAAACAAAAAACCACCCTTGTGAGGTGGCTTTTAAAAATTAAGTTAAAAAATTGCTATCATTAATGAAGATCCCGTGTCGGAGCACGGGATGACACTTCATAATTAAATTTCTTTAAAAGAAACAAACGGAATGGAATTGCATTCCATCAGATTATGTATTTAATCGTTATTGTTTTTTAAAGAATCTCTACGTGCACGATTTTTTCTAATGCTGTCTACGTTTACATTCGGAAGCATGAATTGATCCCATCCTGCAGGATTATTCTTTTTAGCCTTTGCGGCTTTTTTAGTTTCTTCTTTTTCTTTCGTTTCACCAATAACTCCTTTTGATGAGTCAAGCATATCACCAAAGATCGGTTCGTTACCCATGATCATCATTTTGTCATTAGGTTCGATCACAGGACCTGTTGGTTTTGATTTGTCGGTTTTCTTTTTATCCTTTTTTATTTCCTCTTTTACAGCAGTTTGTGTTGCAGGTTTTGTTTTCGGATCAACAGCAGGTGGCACAACGATAGGTTTCTGAACCGTTACAGCTGTTGTTTCAGGTGCAGGTTTTTTTACAGTGACAGGTGGAGGAGGTGTAACAGGTAAGGTTTTTTGAACAGGAGGTTCCGTTTTAGGCGCTACGGGTGTTTCAACCTTAGTTTCAGCAGACTTTGATTTACTTAAAAAATTAAATAATCCATAACCGCCACCGATAACCACAATTCCGATTACAACTGTAATAACATGTGACCATTTGAATGATACGGCTTTAGGAGCAGCATCCAGCATAGTTTCCATTCTGGCCCAATCAGATGGGTCATATTGGGCCTCATACTCATTAAGAGTGCTTTTAATGGTTTCGTCAAGCTTACTATCCGGAGTATTATTTCCCATGGGCCGATTTAATTAAGTGCATTAAATTCTTCTTCAAATTAAACTTTGCTTTCGATAAATTGGATTTAGAAGTTCCTTCACTTATATCAAGCATTTCAGCAATCTCTTTGTGTGTGAATTCTTCTATAACATAAAGGTTAAAAACTGTTCTGTAAGCCGGGGTTAATTCCTGAACTGCTTTCAGGATTTCTTCTTTATCAATATTCAAAAACATATCATCCTCTACTTCTTCCACCATATTGGAAGCTTTTTCATTTGCATAAACAGTGCTTACGATCAGGTAATTCTGTTTATTCTTCCTCAAATGGTCAATGGATGTATTCACCATTATCCTTCGGATCCACCCTTCAAATGAGCCGGTGCCGTTAAAATTTTTAAGGTTAGAAAAAACCTTCAAAAAAGCTTCGTGAAGAATATCTTTAGCCTGCTCTTTGTCTTTCGCGTATCTTAAACAAACACCCAGCATTTTGCCATAATACTGCTCATACAAAGCTTTCTGGCTTGAACGATCGTTCTTTAAGCAGCCTTTAATAATATCGTGTTCATCCATAAAATAGCGCTTTTAAAGCTAAAAACACTCCTTTCTACGCAAACAAGACGTAAAAGGTTGGAGTGGGTTGCCTGTACTTTTCGTTATTTTTAAAAATAAGAAAATTTACATAATTATGGCTTAAAGATAATTTTAAATAAAAAAACCGCCCGGTTAATCGGACGGTTTTCTTAGTATTCGGAGGCTCAGTTATTCAGTGAATGCCGAGTCGCTTATTCCTTTGTTAACTTCTGCAGATTCCAGCTTTAATTTCAAGGGCATCGGGCTTCCTGTAATTGAAACAGATCCCGGGTATTTTACCCCGCTGAAATCTTTATAGTCTCCAAATTCAGTCACCTGGGTCATTGTTTGTCCCTGAGCGCTTATTGTACTTGAAGATCTCACTTTTAATCCCGAAGCTACATCATACCATTCGGTTGATTTCTTTCCCGATGGGCTCACTACTTCTAAAATATAAGCATCACTGCCATTTACCGCTTCAATTCCTTTTAGATTAAGCTTATGACCCATTTTTTCGTATTGCATTTCGGGATTCATGATAGCCTCGGCCTTGATCTCATCAAGCTCTTCACCTGTAAGTTCTTTTTTACCTTCAAGTCCGCTTTGTTTTCCTTTAGCGCCATCGTATGTTTGTTTCTGAAGCGTCATAGCTCCCATATTAAAGCTCATCGCATATTTATTTGGTGCTTTATGCATTGTTTCAAGCGTCATTGCACGTCCCTGAATCTCAGTATTGTATTTAAGCTTAACATCCTTTACCGCCAGAACTGCTTTTTCGCCTCCCAGTGCTTTTGTGTATGAATCAATTACTGTTTTTGGAGTAACCCCGGCAGGCACCGGTTTTAAAGCTGTTTTTGTAACCGGGTTTCCATTAAAATCATACATCTCAACACTTTTTGAAGGGCTGAATCTTTCAAGGCTTTTTGAAATAGATTCCTGATCACCAACAACAAGAATAGTTGCATTGTCGGGACGGATATATTTCTGCGCCATTGCAAAAACATCATCGGATGTAACAGCAGCAAGGTTCTTTAAATAATTCTCATAATAATCTTTTGGTAATTTATAACGCTCTATATTGATGGCGAAACGTGCAACTGTTTCAGGATCTTCAAGAGAGATCGCAAAGCTTCCGTTCAAAAAATTCTTAATACCATCTAATTCATCCTGTGGCACTTTTTCTGTGCGAAGGCGATTTAATTCATACATGATCTCTGCAACGGAGCTGTCGGTAACAGCATTTCTCACTTTTGCATATGCGCTGAATTCACCTACAAGCTCATCATTATTCAATGAAGAATAGGAGCCGTAAGTATAACCACGCTTTTCACGAAGATTCATAAATAAACGTGAAGAGAATCCGGCACCTAAAATAGTATTCAAAACTTTCGCTTTGATCACATCATCACTATTTGGCTTAAGGTCAACCGGATATGTTACATTAATTACAGACTGAACTGCACCCGGCTTATTTACAACTGCCACGCGTGTTTTGGAAGGAGCAGCAGGCATTGCATAAGTTGGATTAGGTACTTCTGCAGTTTTCCAGCTGCCGAAATATTTTTCGATCAAAGGCTTTATCTCCGCTAAGGTAACATCTCCAACAATTGCCATGTATGCAACATTCGGACGGAAATAAGTGCTGTAATAGTTGTTGCATTTATCTAGACTGATCTTCCCAACACTTTCAACAGTTGCATTTTCCCCGTAAGGATGCTTTTGTCCGAAATTCAGAACAGCTTTTACATTCTTGGAAATAGCATCCGGATCATCTTTTTCCTGTTCAAGTCCTGATAAAGTCTGGGTCTTTAGCTTATCTAGTTCTTCCTGCTTAAAATCAGGATTGAGGATAACGTCAGACATTAATTCCAGTAATTTATTGTTCTGTTTTTTCAGAGAAGCAGCGTAAAGACTGGTAGGTGATGCGCTAAGAGTGGCTCCGATAAAATCAATGTCATTATCCAGCTGATCTTTTGATCGGTTCTTTGTACCGCTGGTGATCAGCTGACTTGTTATGTTTGCCAGTCCGGCAGCATCGCCTTCAAGCGAAGGATGCACATTTAATATGATCGAGTAAGCAACAGTAGGAGCTTTATGATTCTCAACCACAAAAACTTTAAGTCCGTTTGGTAATTGAAAGCTTTGTATGTTACCTAATTTAATAGTGGGAGCGGGCCCTGCAACGGGTCTTTTGCTGCGATCCAGTTTAGCTGCAGGTTTAACTTTTTCCTGTGCCAGCATTGTTGCTGTTATAATGATCGCTGTTATTGAGGCAAATATTTTTTTCATTTTTTATATTATTTAATATAATGATTGATCTGATTAATTGATGTTCAGGTTTTACATTTTTGGCAGATAGTAAAGCACTACACGGTTTTCTTTCACAAGATATTTCTGTGCAGCTTTCTGAATGTCTTCACGGCTTACCTTCATGTAACGGTCGATCTCGGTATTGATCAGATTCGCATCTTTAAAATAAACATAATAATTAGCAAGATTCTCCGCGATACCGGCCATTTTTGAGTTGCCGCTCACAAAATCACTTTCGATCTGATTGCGTAATTTCTGAAATTCCTCATCAGAGATAAGGTCTTTTTTAACTTTATCGAACTCGGTATTCATAGCTGCTTCAAGATCCTGGGGAGTAACACCCATATTTGTTATACCGAAAATTAACGTCAAGCCCGGATCTTCCGATGGCAATGGAAAAGCTCCGGCATACACTGCTTTCTGTTGTTTGTCAACGATCGATTTCTGCATACGGGAACTGTTTCCCTGTGAAAGAAGAGTAGCAAGCATGTTCACTGCATAATAATCCGGAGTGCCTTGTGCAGGAGTATGATAACCCATGATCACGGCAGGTAATTGAATGTTGTCAAGAACAGTATCACGAACTTCAGCTGTTTTAACAGGCTCTACAGAAGTAGGGCGCGGAATAGCTTTCGTTCCTTTCGGGATAGGTGCAAAATATTTTTCGATCATTGCTTTTGCCTGCGCAGGATTAATATCCCCTGCAATAGACAATGTTGCATTGTTCGGAACATAAAATGTTTTATAGAAATCTACGAATTCCTGTAAAGCAGCTTTGTTGATATATTCAGGAGATCCTCCGGGTGTCCAGCGATAAGGATGAACCGTGTAGGCATGTCCGAATGCTTCATTAAGAATAGAACCGTAAGGAGTGTTTTCATTACGTTGTTTCAATTCTTCTTTTACAACTTTTCTTTGAGTTTCAACTCCGATCGAATCGATCTTAGAATGCAGCATTCTTTCTGATTCCATCCAGAGGCCAAGTTCAAGCTGGTTGCTCGGAATAACTTCATAATAGAATGTGCGGTCAAACGATGTATTTGCATTTAATTGTCCGCCTGCATTCTGAACAAGCTTCATGTATTCTCCGCGTTTGATATTGTCAGATCCTTCAAACATAAGATGCTCGAAGAAGTGAGCAAATCCTGTACGGGTTGGATCTTCATTCTTCGAGCCAACATGATAAAGTACAGTAACGGCCACGATCGGAGTGGAGTGATCTTCATGAAGGATGACATGCAATCCGTTTGGAAGATCATACTCGGTGAATTTAATTTGGTTTGTTTTTGCAGGACTTGCACCGCTCTTTGCTGTAGTTTTAGCAGGTGTGGTTTGTGCAGAAAGTAAACTGCCGGAAACAAGGGCAGTAGTAAACAGGATGCTTTTAATATTCATCAGAATAATGGATTTAAAATTTTCATAAAAATAGAATTAATTCCGGATAAAAAAAGGGTTGGTATATAAGTGGTTATTGGAAGGGATGGGTGGTATCGGGGAACTGCTAATATTTATCAAGATCCCGTGTCGGGGCACAGGATGACGTCCATAGTATAAGGAGCAATGGTGAAAAATTATTTTCTCTTTTTTGGGCCTCTCATAGCTTCGGCTGTAAGCGGATCCTGAGGCCAATGGTGTTTGGGATAACGTGAAAGAAGATCTTTACGCACTTCAAAATATGTTTTATTCCAGAAACTTTTCAGGTCCTGGGTAACCTGCACAGGTTTATATCCGGGAGATAGGAGCTGCATGAGAACTTTATTCTTTCCATCGTTCACGGCAGGTGTCTCAAATAGACCAAACACTTCCTGGAGCCGGACAGCCATTTCAATTTTGCTTCCGTCATTAAAATATTTCAATTTGATCATTGAACCGGTTGGCACTTCCAGTGCAGCAGGAGCCAGCTTGTCAAGTTTCTGAGAAAGCTCATAAGGAAGAATAGAACGGATGATCTGGCTAAGATCCAGTTTTTGTAATTCAGCTGCTTTGTAGATATTCGTTAGATAAGGAGTAAGCCAATTTTCCAGTGTGTCAAGTAAATTCTCATTGCTTACATCAGGCCAATTTTCCTCCGGTCTCCATTTTTTTAAACTTAAGATCCTTGCCTGTAAGTTTTCCTGAGCCTCGTCCCAATTAAGCATCTTTAAACCGTTTTCACGGATCACTTTACAAAGCAATGGAACACGAAGCTCCTCACTGATCTTTGTAATAGCTTTTGATTCAAGGACAATTCCGCCTACTGATTTTTCAATTGCTGCGGTTACCATTCCGCGGTCTTTATCCCAGCTGACGGTTTGTTTTTCAACAGCCAGATCAATGAGATCGGATGGGTCAAGAGCTGCAGCAGAAAATACTTTTCCTTCATTGGTACCAGCATCAAGCTGCGCAATGGCAAGATATTCTTCCTGGTTTAAAGGATCCTGTTCCAGCATTTTAACTATTCTTCCGTTAGCAAGCCTGTAACGTAGGCCTTTTTTATCAATTCGTTTTGCTACACGTTCAGGATACGCTGCCGCGAGAAGTTTTCCAATTGCATAATGATCCGGAGCTGAATTATCGGTTTCAGCTTTTATGAGTTTTCTCCAGGAAAGTGATAATCTTTCTATTCGTTCAAGAACACGTTTGTCGGCATTCACAAATTCTTTCGCTCTCCATTTTCTTAGAGTTTCCACGCGTAAGGAAAGATCAGTGCCGCTATCCTTTTGAAGAGGATCGCGTTCTTCCAGCAGAGCTGCAGTATCTGCGGCAAGAGAGGTATAGTTGATCTTTGACTTTTCCTGCCAGTGTTTTGCTTCTATAAGTAAATGTGCTATGCGGGGATGTGTCGGCATCTGCAGCATTTCTTTACCTCGCTTTGTTATTTTATCATTCTCCGCTGCTCCCAGTTCTTTCAATAATTCTTTTGCCTGAGCCACGTTTCCTGAGGGAGGAGGATTGATCAATAATAATTCTTTAATGTCCTTTATTCCCCACTCATACAATTCCAGCATCAATGGTGCGAGATCTGCTTCCAGGATTTCAGGTTTTCTGTTAGCATTTAAATGGATGTGTGAGCTTTCGCTCCAAAGCCGGTAACAAACACCTGGTCCTAATCTTCCGGCACGACCGGCTCTCTGATCTGCCGCATCTTTGGTAACCTTAACCGTTTCAAGTCCTGTGAGTCCGCTGCGTGCATCAAAAACGGGAACACGTGAATATCCCGAATCCACTATGGTTGTAATTCCTTCTATTGTTAATGATGTTTCAGCAATGGAAGTTGCAAGAACAACTTTTCTTTTTCCATGCGGATGCGGTGTAATTGCTTCCTGTTGTTTTTGTGAACTGAGATCTCCAAACAAAGGATGGATACTAACGGGCAAGCCTTCTTCTTCAATTAATTGCTGAGTACGTAATATTTCACCTGCCCCGGGAAAGAATGCGAGTATATCGCCTTGTTGTTCTCGCAATGCTGTTTTAATTCCGCGGGCCATCCGCTGAGGGAAATATTCTTTTTCATCCGCTCCGAGATATTTTATGCTTACCGGAAACTGTCTGCCTTCTGAAGTTAAGATGGGTGCATTGTTAAGTAATGAAGAAAGTTTGTTCCCATCAAGTGTTGCAGACATTATAAGAATACGAAGGTCGCTGCGTAACACCTGCTGCACCTGCAAACAAAGAGCAAGCGCGAGGTCAGCATTTAAGCTGCGTTCATGAAACTCATCAAAGATAACCAGCCCGACTTCTTCAAGGGCATTATCGCTTTGCAGCATACGCGTTAAGATACCTTCTGTAACAACTTCAATCCTTGTTTTTTTTCCTATCCTGTTTTCGAAGCGGATTCTATAACCAACCGTTTCAGCAATATCTTCATTCAGCAAGTCAGCCATTCGGTTCGCGACAGAGCGTGCGGCCAATCTTCGCGGCTCAAGCATCAGAATTTTTTTACCTGAAAGCCACTGTTCATTTAAAAGTTCAAGCGGCAGAACCGTAGATTTTCCTGCACCGGGAGGCGCCTGTAAAATAATTAGCGGAGAGTTCTGAAGTTTTATCTTCAGATCCGGAATTATTTCTAAAATAGGAAGCTTGGTTTGCATAGTGTCAAAAATAGGCATAAAAAATCCCCCTCCGTTTAAAGAGCGGGATTCACAAATCTTTTAAAATTTTTAAAGGAAATATTTTTCTTTTAAAAATTCCTGGTAATCTCCAAGATTGGCCATTACCTGTAATTCCTGATAACGTTTATGGAAAGCCATATCGTCCGTTTGTGCGTTCAATACATTTGGCATTCCGCCAATATCAGCCTTTGCAAAATACTTGTTTAAAATACTAACTCTGTTTTCCATTTACTTTAACCTTTAATATTACAATATTACATCAATTATTATCCTGTAAAACAGTGTGACAGTGACTTCTTATAAACAAACGATTGTTGAAATGAAGCGGGGTCTACTATTAATAAGGATAATAGGTAACAACAAAATGACTGCCATTGCTGTGCCAATGAAAAATTTATTTTGTTGATCTCCGCAAACATCAATGGATTAAATAATTACAGTTTGAGAAGTTGTCTGTTCGAAAAAACTAATGATCAGTAGTGTTGAAAGTACTACACAGGTTGCCGGTATTGGAAAGTATGAGAATAAAAAAAACCGGAGCAAAACTCCGGTTAATTTTTTATTTCAATGTTTCTCCAAGCCATTTGAAAAATTCACGCTGCCAAACAAGTCCGTCATGTTCTTTCAGGATCCAGTGATTCTCATTCGGGAAGAATAAGAGTTTGCTTTTTATTCCTTTAAGCTGTGCAGCCTGAAAGGCACCAAGACCTTGTTCTACAGGTACGCGATAATCTTTTGCACCCTGAATGATCATTATAGGAGTATCCCATTTGTTCACGAAGTTTACAGGGTTGAATTGGTTGTAGCTTTTTTGTGCAGCAACATTGTTTTCTTCCCAATATGCTCCCCCAAGATCCTGGTTTACAAAGAATAATTCTTCTGTAGTTCCGTACATGCTTCTCCAGTCGAAAATGCCATCATGAGCAATAAATGATTTGAATCTCTTCTCATGAATTCCGGCAAGGAAATAAACAGAGTATCCTCCGTAGCTTGCACCAACACAGCCCAAACGGTTCTTATCTACAAATGGTTCTTTTGCAAGAGCGTCAATTGAAATAAGATAATCCTTCATGTTCTGTCCGCCATAATCTCTGCTGATCTGCTCATTCCATTTAACCCCGTGACCCGGCATCCCTCTGCGGTTTGGAGCAACAACGATATAACCGTTAGCAGCCATAAGCTGGAAATTCCAACGGAATGAATAGAATTGCGTTAATGGTGACTGAGGTCCGCCCTGGCAATAAAGCAAGGTTGGGTATTTTTTATTGGGATCAAAGTTCGGAGGATAAATAACCCAAACCAGCATTTGTTGTCCGTCTGTGGCCGTTAAATAGCGTCTTTCAACTTTACTTAAAGTCAGAGATTTGTATTTCTCATCATTCACATGTGTAAGCTGTTTTAATTCTCCTGTAGTAAGGTCGCAGGTAAAGATCTCAGAAGCGTGATTCATGTCGGTACGCTCAACGACCATAATATTACCAACCTGTCCGGTCATAGCATGAACATCAAAGTCACCTTTTGTGATCTGCTTTATAACTGCTGCTTTTTTAGATGATCCCGGATATTCGATTGAGAATAATTGAACTACGCCATCCGATGCCGCTGTAAAATAAAGCTTTTTGCCGTCTGTACTCCATTTGTAATCATCAACGGTTCCATCCCAGTCCTTGGTAAGATTAACTTTTTCTGTTCCGTTCATTACGATGATATCATTCTTATCTGATTCATAACCATCGGTTTTCATGCTTAGGAATGCAAGTATACCTGTTGAAGAATAAGACGGTTTGATATCATAACCCATCATTCCTTCTGTAAGATTGGTGGTTTTTTTTGATTCCAGGTTGTAAGCATATATGTCAGTGTTAGTGCTTAACGCATATTCTTTACCGTATTTCTTTTTCGTAACATAAAGAATCTGCTTACTGTCTGGTGACCAGATAAAATCTTCGTCACCACCAAATGGTTTTTGCGGACAGTCATAAGGCTCTCCTTTCATAAGGTCCAGGCTGTCTGTTATCTTTCCTCCGGATAAAGTATTCAGGAAAACATGTCCGAACATCCCATCTTCCCAGGTATCCCAATGACGGTAATTCAGATCTTCATAGATCATAACATCCGATTTTGTAAGTTCAGGATAAAGATCTTTCCCGAAAACATTCTTCACTTTTACTTCAATGCTGCTTATGCTGTGTTTGCCGTCAGGTGATATTCTGCTGTTGTTCAGTAAAGCATCAGGATCAGTTGTGAGAACAGGAGTTCCTCCGGTAACGGGAACTGAATACTGTTTTGATGTGGCCTTACCTTCAGCTATGCTGTATGTTTTTACATTGTAAACAACAGATTTTCCGTCTTTGCTGATTCCCATTCCACTGACTTTTCCAAGTTGAAAAAGTGTTTCGGGAGTCATAACCTGTTGTGCATTTGCGGAGATAGCAAATGCGAGTAAGGAGAGAGAAGCAATAATTTTTTTCATATGTAAATAATTTATTTTTTTAAGGTCAGATGGCACGTAATTATTATTTTCAGTGGACAAGTCCACCGCAGTCCAACCTGAATTTAATTTAAAAATAAAACCCTCCTTCGCATCGCAAACCTTGTCAGGTTCGCAATGCTTCGAAGGGCGAAGGTGGAGAATACCGGATTCGAACCGGTCGCCTCTTCACTGCCAGCGAAGCGCTCTAGCCAAATGAGCTAATTCCCCATAAAACGGATGCAAAGATATTAAATATTGTGAAGTATTGATGAGAAATGGGTGGTCGTATGATGGGTGACAGAAATATGTATTGGGACTTAAATGAACACCCCCTAGCCCCTCTTAAGAGGGAATAGATCCTGGTCAAAGATTTACAGAGTCATAATCAATTCCCTTTGTTAAATAACCTGCGAGTTTTTTTGCGTTCTTCCTTGAGTTTTTCTCTTGGCTTTTTATTATCGAGTTCATTCAATTTGTAAAATGCTTCTTTCACATCTTCAGGTAGTTCTCCATTATAAGATATCTTATAATATGAAAAACCATTGAAGGGTACTTCTTCTTTTGATGATCTGATCTTTACTCTGTCGGCCACTCCTTCTTCTTTAAAATATGTCATAAAAACCTCTTCACGCTTTTTCTTTAATTGTTCGTATTTGCGAAGGATAAGATCTGAACCAACCAATGCTTCAGCCTTAGCCTGAGAAGTAAACAGCATTGTGTTCCTGGTTTGTTTTTGTAGATACTGTGTAAACAGGGTGTCTTTGGCTGACATTTTAAAAACCTCGATCGAATCATCTTCACTGAACTCAGAGTTCTTTCTGTTGTTTGATTGCAGCCAGTATTTCTTTTTGGCTTCAAACATCAGGATGTATTCTTTTTCTTTGTCAGCGTACATCATAGGCGTTACATTAATTGAAGACTGGGGATGCTCTTTAAGGAAATCGGCTAATCCTTCTGCAAAATTTTCCTGATCGGGAAGCAATTTAGGAGAGCTGGTTTCCCAATTCATTGCCAGGTTCTTCTCTATTTCCATTTCAACAGTCTTTACCTCTGCACGGTAGAGTGTGGTTGCGGGTTTCACAAAGATGTTGCTGATAACATCAAAAATCACATCTCTTAAATGAAACTTAGGATCTTTCAGATTTCCTGTGATTGGAACATCATAGTCTATTGCATTTCCGCGTTCCCGGACAAAGAACATAGCAAATCGCAATGGAAGCCAGGTGTTATCATCCATCCGGACTCTTTTAGTGATCCGTGGATCTATTACTAAAACACGGTTGCTGCTTTTGATCTCACCGTTCTTAACCACCCAATTGCCTCTTACAGCAATGCTTCCGCGATCCAATGGGAATGTAGTTGCTGTGATAAGGAAAGGATTAAGGACCGCTGCATTTATCTTTTCAATATTATAATTGATATCAAAATCTGAACTATCCTTGGGATTAATTCCAAGTTTTACATTAAGACTTCCATAGGGTTTTATACCCGATGTAATGGTTAACGCAACTCTCTCTTTGTTGCTGTTCAACGAATCCGCATAAATATTCAAAGGGTTCAGCGCTACCGCGAACTTTTCACTTTGAGAATAATCATGATAGCGAATGTCAGCGCTATAGATTGCTAATCGGCCGACCTTGTAGTTAGATTTAAAGAAATTTTTTGCCAATAATTTAACGTAGTCAGCGATCTCTATCACAAGATTGAATTGTTCATCTTTAGAGGCTGCAGCAGCTTTGACGTTTTCTCCTTTTTCCCCGAACATTTTCTGGATGTTATCCAGCTCATCGTATTTTTCGTATTTAAAATAAGGATGAATAAGTGAAACAGAATCCATCAGATATTTTTTCATTTTGGGATTCAGCTGAATGACATCAATTGTAAATTTTTCAAACGAAGCGAAATCTTCTTTTTCATTTTTACCAAAATGAAAATCACTGATCGAAATAATACCTTTGGCATTAATATTTCGCGCATCTTTTAAATTACCTGTCGCAGAAACAGCGGCATCCAGAATAGCGCGGAACTGTCCGTAGTTCATCATTGTTTTCAGATACTGCTCAAAAGGTACAAGGTCGAATTTTTTGACAACTGTTGACATTCTATAATCCGAAGTGGCCGCATTCATGTACATTATACCCTCTACATCACCTGTCCCGACTCCTGAGCTGAACGCATATTTAATACTCATAGTGTCTGCATTCCAGTATTTACCACTCCATTCTATGTTTAATTTTTTCACAGAGTATAACACCGGTGTGAAAGTTTCATCATATGAAATCTCTCCATTCTTAATAGCGACATCCAGGATATTAAACTTGACAGGTTCTTTTTTTTCTTCTTCAGGTTCATCTTCTTTGCTGAACTTTTTGATCAGATCACTGAAATTAAATATGTTGTCTTTGCCATGCTTCACCATGATCTTAGGGTCACTTAGCGTCAAACCTGAAATCTCATAAGTTTTGGAAAGCATTTTAAGCATCTCGAAATTGATCGATAAACCGGATGCTGATAAAAAGACAGAATCATTCTTTTCTTCCATTATATTCAGTTTATCAAAATGAACATAACCTGTAAATGGATTTACATACGCCCAGTTCATAGTGACTTCCCGCCCAAGATATTTGATATCATGCTTTTCAACAAGGTATTTGGTAATAGGGGATATAAATGCGATCACTAGTCCGACCAAGATTATAACTACAAGAAGTATAATAAGAAGAGTTTTTTTCAGGCGATGGTGTTTTTTAATCATAATACTCCTTAAGCGTTTTTTTTATTCCTGAGCTTTCAGTAAAAAAAAGCGCCAGTTCGTAAATGTAGACAATAAGGAACGAAACAGACAGGAAAGTTTTTTTGCGATGTTAAAATGAGGTTCAGTATAAAAATCTCGGGGTCGGGAAATATTTGCATACATGAAATTCTGTGATAAAAATATCTGATTTTATAAAGTTGTCTTTGGCTACACTTTTTTCTTTTCTGGCTATTTTTTAAAACCCTCTGTCTTTTAGCTGTTCTCTTGAAAGCCTTGCAGGCATGTGTTTTTTGAACTGTGATTCTGGAAAATAATTTAATCGATGAACGGGTAATTATAAAAGTTGGAAATACAAAAATCTAGTTTGACATGAAAAAAATTACTTTGATCATATTGAAAATATTTATCGTTAGCTCAGTATATGCTCAGTGTACGGCCCCCTCTTTCAATGTGAATTTATCGGCTGCTTCCGATACAAGCTGGATCTTATCCGGTACAAGCAGAGCAGGTTTATGCTGTGGGTCTTCGAATTGCGTTCGTTTTAATGTAACGCTCAATTCCAATACAGATCTTGTGAATTTTACAGTGTCAAATCCTTCACCTTCAGGATCTGCATTTTATCAGATCAATTGCGGGCCTCCTATTTCAATCGGAACTCCATTTTGTGTTGCAGGACTTACATCTCCATTTACAATCACCTATTGTAAGCCGGGAGGTGACCGTCCGGATTTTAAAATAATAGCGGGATCTATCGGTAAGGCATCCGATGACATAACAATAAGAAATACCGGTTGTACTGATACATTATTTGTTTCAAACATTAATCCGGCAACAGTTACATGGACTTCAATCTATCCGGGAGTACAGGGTGCGTATAATAATTATTTAAGCTGCACTTCAGGTTGTACTTCAACACTCGTTACCTCTATAAGCCAAACTCCACCTCCCTATATTGATTTCCAGGTTTCAGGTGCACCTAACACATTATCCTGCGGAACAACATGTAAGGATACAGTGCGCGTTTATTTTGTGAATGACATGAACGTGAGTATCAGTCCTCCTTCAGCAGTTACCTGTGCAGCACCGGGCACTGCTATAACGATGACAGCCAACCCTAGCGGAGGTTTGCCTCCTTATACTTACAGCTGGAGCAATGGCGCAAACACTCAGTCAATATCTACAAGCGTAACAGGAACCTACACAGTTACTGTTTCTGATAAAACTCAATGTCCTGTAAAAACAGCAACTAAAACTTTAGCTCCTTCACCGGTTGCAACCTTCACTTATACACCTGGATCTTATTGTAAAAATGTGGGATATAATCCAATTCCAACTTTTTCAGGAGCTGGAACACCGGGAACTTTTACGGCCACTCCTTCCGGGCTCGTTTTTGTAAATGCCAATACAGGGGAAATCAATCTGGCTGCGAGTGCGCCAAATCAATATACTGTTACCAATACAGTTCCGGCAGCAGGTTCTTGTCCTGGTTCATCTTATTCTGCAACAGTGTATATTCTGCCTGTTCCTTATATGGTAAGTCCGGCAAGTGCATCAGTATGTACAGGTGGAACGGTTAATATTCCTCTCATTGCTAATTTCAGCTCTTCCTATACATGGATTGCAAATAATAATCCTAATGTTTCAGGTGAAAGTCTTACGCTTCAGACAAGTGCAACATTAAATAACACACTTATAAATAATACAGGTACAGTTCAGTATGTTACATATACTGTTACACCCACAGCAACTATTTATGGAAATTGTCCGGGAACGCCTCAAATTGTTACAGTAACAGTGAATCCTCTTGATAACGCAGGTTTTTATTATGCATCATCAACAGTTTGTAACACCGGAACACATCCAAACCCTGTAATCACGGGTGTAACGAATGGATCCTTTTCAGGTTCAGCCGGTATGACAATAAATGGTGTTAACGGGCAGATAAATTTATCATCCACTGCTGTCGGGTCCTATACAGTAACCTATACTACAAATGCTACTTGTCCTAATTCTGCTACCTTTCCTATCACTGTAACCACAGGACCTTCAGCCACTTTTAATTATCCAAGTGCATCTTATTGCCAGAATTCTCCAAATCCCTTACCTGTATTTCCTCCAGGATCAAGTGCCGGTAATTTCAGCTCGACCAGCGGTTTAGTATTTGTAAGTACTATCACCGGAGAGGTGAATCTGATGGCAAGCACTCCGGGAACATATATTATTGTTAACACTATTGCTCCGGCTGGTGGTTGCAGTGCAACCTCAGCAACAACAACTATTACTATAAATAAATATAATTCGCCTGCATTTAATTATGCAGGAAGCCCTTATTGCCAGAATGGAACAAATCCTTCTCCTGTATTTACAGGTGGCGGTGTTGCCGGGACTTTTACTTCTGCCGCAGGTCTTAGTATTAATCCTGCAACAGGGATCATTAACCTTGCAGCAAGTGCTCCGGGGACTTACACCATAACAAATACAATTTCAGCGAATGGAAGTTGTTCTGCAGTATCTGCTAATGCGACAGTTACCATCACGGCATTGCCGGTTACAACATTCTCATATACCGGCTCACCATATTGCCAGAATTCATCTAATCCATTACCTACTTTCAGTGGCGGAGGAACTGCCGGTACATTTACAGCTTCTTCATTATTTCTTGAAGTAAATCCGGGTACAGGAATGATCGATCTTGCAGCCAGCACATGTGACAATTATTATGTAACCAATTATATTCCTGCTGCGAACGGATGTCCTGCAGTTTCAACTATCGTTCCTGTAACAATAACTCCATTGCCTATTGCATCATTTAGTTATACTGCAAGTCCATATTGCCAGAATGCTTTTGATCCAACTCCTGTTGTGAGTTTTGGAGGAACAAATGGTATTTATACAGGTTCTCCTTCCGGATTAACTGTTGAGCCTAATTCAGGAACTCTTACACTTTCGTCATCAACCCCTGGAAATTATACGGTAACCAATACTGTTCCTGCTTTCAATGGTTGTCCTGCTGTGATTGCAACAGCGCCAGTAACGATCAGTCCGCTAACTCCGGGAACCTTTAGTTATCCTAATACACCTTATTGTAAAAATGCAATGAACCCTTTACCTGTTTTTACGGGTGGCAGTGCTGCAGGAATTTTTTCTGCTCCGGCCGGGCTTGTAATAAATTCTGCTACAGGTGAAATAGATCTTGCTGCAAGCACAGCAGGAACATATACTGTAACAAATACAACTGCTCCTTCAAATGGATGTGCAGGAGCAGCATATACTTCCACAATAACTATTACTCCTCTTCCTGTTGCAACATTTAGTTATGCCGGCAGTCCTTATTGTCAAAATGCAGGAACTGCATCTCCAGCATTTATAGGTGGCGGAGCTGCAGGAGTGTTTACTTCATCTGCCGGGTTAATTATTAATTCTTCTACAGGAGTTATAGATCTTGCTTCAAGCACAGCCGGAACTTATACTGTAACCAATACAATTGCGGCTGCAAATGGTTGTCCGGCTGTGACTGCAACCGTTAACATTACTATAACAACTTTACCGGTTGCAACTTTCAGTTATACCGGCTCTCCTTATTGTCAGAATGCCGGTACTGCTTCACCGGCATTAACAGCAGGAGCTTCTGCCGGAATATTCAGCTCAGCTTCAGGATTAAGTATAAATGCATCTACAGGTGAAATTAATTTATCTGCCAGTACCGTTGGAACATACACCGTAACAAACACAATTGTGGCTGCAAATGGTTGCCCTGCAGTAACTGCTACAGCAAGCATTACTATTACACCGTTGCCAACAGCATCATTCAATTATACTGGCACACCATATTGTCAGAATTCCGGTACTGCTTCACCAACTTTTATTGGCGGAGGTTATGCAGGAATATTTAGTTCAACGGCCGGGTTATTCATTAACTCTTCAACAGGACTTGTAGATTTTACCGCAAGCACAGCCGGAACATATACTGTGACAAATACAATTGCAGCTGCAAATGGTTGCCCGGCAGTTACCGCAACAGCACCTGTTACAATAACACCATTACCAGTTGCAACATTTAGCTATACTGGAACACCATACTGTCAGAATGCAGGAGTAGCTTCACCAACTTTCACCGAGGGAAGTTATACCGGAACATTTAGTTCATCAACAGGTTTAAGTATAAATGCATCAACAGGAGAAGTAGATTTGTCTTCAAGTGCAGCTGGAACGTATACGGTAACAAATACTATTGCTGCTGCAAATGGTTGTCCGGATGTTACATCAACAGCTTCTATAACTGTTACTCCGCTTCCGGTTGCTACATTCAATTATACAGGTTCGCCTTATTGCCAGAATGCCGGAAGTGCTTCACCAGTATTTATCGGAGGAGGGTATGCCGGAACATTTAGTTCAACAAGCGGATTAACTATTGATCCCGTTACCGGAGTTGTTGATCTGGCGTTAAGCACAGCCGGGACATACACTGTTACAAACACGATCGATGCATCAAATGGCTGTCCTGCTGTTTTTTCAACAACCAACATTACAATAACTACTCTGCCGGTTGCTTCATTTGTATATACCGACTCACCTTATTGTCAGAACCAGGCCAATCCTATACCAACATTCACCGGTGGTGGTCAAGCCGGAGCTTTCAGTTCAACAAGCGGCTTAAGTATTAATTCTGTAGCAGGAACGATTGATCTTGAAGCAAGCACTGCAGGTACCTACATGGTAACGAATACGATCGATGCATCAAATGGTTGTCCTTCAGTTTCAGCTTCTACAAGTATTACTATTACTCCTTTGCCAGTTGCTTCTTTTAGTTATTCTGATCTTTTCTTTTGCCAGGACGGATCGGATCCTCTTCCAACATTAGCTGTCGGAGCTACTGCAGGAACATTTAGTTCCACAAACGGCTTAAGCATTAATAGCTCAACAGGGCGCGTTGATCTTCTTGCAAGCACAATTGGGACGTACATTATAACCAATACAATTGATGCATCGAATGGCTGTCCTGAAGTGGCTGAAAATGTTTCACTCACAATAAACCCAATAGCTATTGCAGATGCCGGACCTGATGCGGCAATCTGTGAAGGAAATTCATATGCCTTATCTGGAACGATTGGTGGCGGTGCAACTTCATTGATCTGGACAAGCAATGGTACAGGATCTTTTGACGATAATACATCAGCAAGTGCAACATATACGCCATCAACGGCTGATATAACAGCAGGTAACGTGGTCTTAAGATTAACTACTAATGATCCGGCAGGCCCATGTGCTGAAACGTGGAATGCAATGGTATTAACAATAGAACCGGCAGCAATTGCAAATGCTTCTTCTGATGCTGTTATCTGTTCGGGAACATCATACTCATTAACAGGAAATATTGGAGGCGGTGCATCATCATTAACATGGACAACAAGCGGAAGCGGAACCTTTGATAACGCTTCTTCATCTTCGGCTGTATACACTCCTTCTTCAAATGATATTGCTGCCGGGATTGTAACCCTAACGCTTACAACTAATGATCCTGCCGGAGTTTGTCCAGCTGTTTCAGACGAAATGGCCCTCACAATTAATCCTGATGCCATGGCTAATGCAGGACAAGATAGTTCTATCTGTGAAGGAAGCTCATTTGCTTTATCGGGAGTAATAGGAGGAGGAGCATCATCTCTTACCTGGACCAGCAGCGGGAACGGAACATTTGATGATGTTAATTCAGCTTCTGCAGTTTATACTCCATCTGCAAGTGATATTACTAATGGTAGTGTAATATTAACAATAACAACTAATGATCCGGCAGGACCATGCAATGCAGCTTCAGATAACATGACTTTAATAATAGAACCTGCAGCAATCGCTGATGCCGCTTCGGATGCAGTAATCTGTTCGGGATCTGTGTATACATTATCAGGTAATATAAATGGCGGAGCTTCTTCTTTATCTTGGACAAGCAATGGCAGCGGAAGTTTTGATAATAATGCTTCAGCAAATGCTGTTTACACTCCATCTTCTGCAGATATCGCTTCAGGTAATATAACATTAACATTAACAACAAATGATCCGGCAGGATTCTGCTCTGCAGTATCGGATGACATGATCTTAACAATCAACCCGGATGCAACAGTTTACGCAGGAGTTGATACTTCTATCTGTTCAGGTAATTCATATAAATTATCGGGATCCGTTGGTGGCGGTGCTTCAGGACTTATCTGGACAAGCAATGGAAGCGGAACTTTTGATGATAACACTTTAGCTTCAGCAACATATTTCCCTTCACCTGCAGATATTTCAGCGGGAAGTGTAATTCTTACTGTAACAACAAATGATCCTGCAGGACCATGTATATCAGCATCTGATGCTATGACTTTAATAATTAATCCGATTCCGGTAGTGAATGCAGGGCAGGATATGACTATCTGTTCAGGTAATGTTTTCTCTCTCAACGGTTCTATTGGCGGAGGTGCTTCATCAGCGATGTGGTCATCTGATGGCAGCGGTTCGTTTGATAATACTTCTGCAATGAATGCAAATTATACACCTTCAGCTAATGATCTAACTAACGGATCTGTACAATTTACTTTGCTTACAAATGACCCGGCAGGAGCATGTCCGTCTGTTAATGATATAGTAACACTTACAATTAATCCTGCAGCCAATATTAATGTGGGAGCTGATGCAACAATATGTGCGGGAACTGAGTTTGCTGTTTCGGGTACAGTTGGAGGAGGAGCAGGGTCTTTTGTATGGTCATCAAATGGAAGCGGTTCATTCGATAACATAAATTCAGTTAATGCAATATATACTCCTTCTGCTTCTGATGTGGCTGCAGGAAATATTATACTTACTGCAACCACAAACGATCCTTCGGGACCATGTGCTTCAGTAATTGATGAGATGACCTTAACGATCACTCCACGCGACAATCCTGCTTTCTCATACACAAGCAGTACTTTCTGCGAAACCGGAAGTGACCCGACACCGGTTGTTACGGGAACTGCTGGCGGTGTTTTCAGCAGTCCTCAGTCTTCTTTAAATTTAAATGCTTCAACAGGTACGATTGATCTTTCAGCAAGCGCATTAGGATCTTACACCGTTTATTATACAACAGCCGGTTCTTGTCCTGATTCAGGTTTTGTAACAGTAAATATTTCTAACGGACTGTCAGCAGCATTCAATTATACTTCAGCATCCTATTGCAGCAATGAAAATGATCCTTTACCGGTTTTAACCCAGGGCGCAAACAGCGGAGCCTTTAGTTCAACTACAGGTTTGGTGATCGATCCTGTTTCAGGCCGCATCAACCTTGCGGCAAGCACTCCGGGAACATACACAGTTACAAATTCAGTAGCTGCTAGTGGAGGCTGTGCACAAACATCATCTACCAGTGTGATCACAATAAACCAGCAGGATAATGCTGCCTTTAGTTATGCAGCTTCATCATTCTGTCATTCGTCAACAAATCAATTGCCTACTGTTACAGGAGTTCAGGGAGGTGCGTTCTCTTGCAACACAAGTGGTGTGGTTTTAAGTTCAGCAGGCGAAATAAATATATCTGCAAGTGTTCCCGGAAATTATCCGGTAACATATACTACCAATGGTATTTGTCCTAATTCTTCAATAGTGAATGTCACAATAAATTCATTGCCTATAGTAGAAGCTGGTGATGAACGTCTGATCGATTGCGGTGCAAATCCTATCAATATAGAGGTTGTGGACTCGATGGGAAATGTAGTGAACTATTCATGGAACACGAATGGAGGAAATATTTTATCCGGTGACGGTACAAATGCGGCAAGTATAAATCAAACTGGTGTGTATTATGTTGTGGCAACAAACACTTTTGGTTGCACCGCTTGTGATACTGTAATTGTGAATGAGAGTCCTGTTGTGCCTGAGGCATCTTTTGTTGCTTCACCAGGTGAGTTAACAGGTGTGGTTCCTTTTGAATTGAACTTCAGTAATACAAGTCAGAATGCTAACACTTACAACTGGAATTTTGGTGATCAAAATGGAACAACTGTAGAAAATCCAAATTATACTTTTACTACAGCAGGAACATATACTGTCACACTTGTTGCTTCTAACAATGGAAGATGTGCAGATACAACGGATGTGATCGTTAAAGTGGAAGATGAGTTTATGATCCCGGATGGATTTTCTCCTAACGGTGATGGCGTAAATGATGTATTTGTAATCAGGGGAATTGACAGATTCAAAGGAAATAAGTTCGTAGTATTCAATCGCTGGGGTAATCAGGTGCATGAAGCGGCACCTTATACAAACCAATGGGATGGCAGCACAAACCAGGATATACAATTAGGAGGAAACGAATTACCTGTAGGAACTTATTTCTACGTGCTTGATTTGGGTGACGGATCCAAACCTTATAAAGGTTATATATATCTGAACAAATAATGTTGAAAATGTGAAGTAATTAAAAAAGGGAAAGATGAAAAATTTGTACGAAAAATTATTGGTGACAGGGTTGATGATAGGAAGTGCCAATGTATATGCACAACAGGATGCAATGTACACTCACTATATGTATAATACATTAACTATAAATCCGGCTTATGCGGGAAGCAGAGATGCTTTAACAGCGAATTTACTGCATCGGTCACAATGGGTGGGTTTTGAAGGGGCACCGACAAGCCAAACGTTTACTTTGCATACTGCATTAAATAACAGAAAAATAGGTTTGGGTATTTCAGCTGTGAATGATAAAACAGGACCTGTCAAAAACATGGGTGTGAATGCGGATTTCGCTTATATCCTTAAGCTTAATGAAACTTCGAAACTCGCCTTCGGACTTAAAGGCGGGATCGATTATATGGAAATCCCATTAAATTCTCTTATGCTTGACGATCAGAATGATCCATCCTTTCAAAATAATATTAACCGGACTGTGCTTCCTAATTTCGGATTCGGTATGTATTTTCAGTCTTCACGGTTTTATACCGGAATCTCATGTCCCCGTTTGTTAGAGAATAATTTCAGAACAAAGGAAATAAACTTCAGCACCAGTCCGGTACAGCAGGTAAGACATTACTATTTTATTGCCGGTGGTTTAATAAGATTAAATGATAATGTAGATCTTAAACCAACAACCTTTGTTAAGGTCACAACTGCAGCTCCTGTTCAGGCAGATCTTACATCATCATTCATAATAAATAAAAAATTCAGAATTGGTGCGATGTTCAGAACAGGAGATGCTCTTGGAGTATTAGCCGGATATTATATTAACGATAATTTCCAGGTTGGTTATTCCTTTGACTGGTCTTACGGTTTAGAAACTCTGAAATACAATTACGGAAGTCATGAGATCATGCTAAGTTATGAGCTTCCTAAAAAATACAGAAGATCAACTGTTCGCTTTTTATAATGAAATGTATAATCATAAAAAATCCGGAATACTGAAAAGCATTCCGGATTTTTGTTTTTGAAAATGATTATTCGTCTTTATAATTACCGAATCGAATTACAAATCCGATATAAGGAATCCCTATATACCATCCTTTTTCAATGAGTGCAGGAGTGTTAATAAAACCCGCATCCAGGGTTGATCGTTCACCCATAAAACGGAAAGCGTAAGAAAAGAAAGTTTCATAGTGCGAGCTTGAATTTAAGCCTCTGCCAAACGGATCACCCTGAATGTTAACGATCCAGTTCTCGGTTACGAACGCATGTTTCTTACCTAACCTGGCCATACCATTCACGACATACATTGGTTTTTTCTGTTGTACTACTTTACCGTTCTCGTTAAGAAAACCGTAACCTGAACCAAAGGTTATATTATGGTCATAATTACCAATTGTAACCACACCGAATCCTAAACCAACTCCGGTGCTGTTTCCATTTATAGGAAACAAAGCGTTACCGACAATTGCACCACCGGCAATATTAACATATTCACCCAGTTTAACACCTGCTTTAATATTCATATAAGCAGCGAAGGGTCCCATTAAACCACCACCAATTGTTATGTTATCAGTGATACCATAATTCACCGCGTTCCCTGCTCCGTAAATGTTCTGATAATATCCTTCCCCTTTTTTCAATTGAAAAGCAGAAGGAGCAAAAAGATAACGGGTACTGTTCGGATTCTTGAACCAGATCGTACCGGTTTCAGAAACGGTCGCATCTTTAAATTCACGTTCGTTTTTGATATTGCCGGGAGATAAGCTGATTACCCCGAGTTCGGCTGTCTGTATAACAACGGCTTCTCTGGAACGGTTAATAATTTTTCCGGTTATGATGGAGCCGTCTTTTAAAGTAAACACATTAACATCATTACCATATTCGGAATTCAGAGTTTTGATCCTATTCTTACTTATGGTTTTTTCACCGAAATTATTATCCAGGAATACGATCTCGGTTTTTGTTTCCTTTATGACTTTACCTTTCAGCTGGGTACCATCTATCATGGTGAGGATATAGCGTGGAGTAATGTCTATAGGTTTTTCAGTACCAGTTTGATCTGTACTAAATACATCAGTGGTTCCATTACTGTATTTTATCCTTAGAATATTTTCTCTATTGATTGTGTGAACAGGGCCGTTTGGAAGGTCAAAAAGATTATACCTGACCTCAGTCGGAGAAATTTCAAGGATCTTTGCGGGCACAGACTCATTATTTTTCTTAAAAATGGTGTCTTGTGCAAATAATACCGGACCGGATATTACCAGTGATATTATTATTAAAATCAGTGTTTTCATTTTATTTAGGTTTTAGATTTTAATTCGTTTTTATAGGCTTTACAGCTTCATATAACAAAATTACATCCTTTGGAACCCTTACTAAAACGGACTTTCAGCCCAGAGCCTTACGGAAAATGATTAAATGCAAACAAGGCGTATAAGCGTGAGAGACAAGTGAGGAACTTGCGATTTTTGCAAATGGGGAGTAATGATTATTAAAATCTGCAACAAGTAATACCTGGTAATTTTGAAAACTGCAATAGAATTTTTTAGGTTAAAAAAGTGGAGCGATAGGGAATAGGTTGTATTTCATCGCCAGGAAGCCTATATTTGGACACATTTTTAAAAATCGAACAATGGCTGAAGACAGAATAAACTCAAGTAAAGCACCCGAGCCGGTTGGCGCGTATCCTCATGCTCGTAAAGTGGGGAATTTATTATTCCTTTCAGGTGTTGGTCCTCGTGAACGTGGGACAAAAAAGATCCCGGGAGTGGAACTTGATGAAAAAGGAAATATTGTTTCTTATGATATAGAAACACAATGTAAAAGTGTGTTCCAGAATATTAAATGCATTCTTGAGGATGCCGGAAGCAGCTGGGATAATATTGTGGATGTGCAGGTTTTCCTGACAAACATGAAAGATGATTTTGCAATTTATAACCGCGTTTATGCTGAATGGTTCAAGGATAATCAGCCATGCAGAACAACAATAGAAATTAATTGTTTGCCGACTCCAATTGCGATTGAATTAAAAGTGATCGCTACGATATAAGAGAAACAGAATTTTTTTCGAAACTCAATTTTATCAGCCCGTTCACATGAACGGGCTTTTTTGCTTTATAAGCCTTTAAGCAATAGGTTTTTAACATTCAAAATAGTATCTTTGCGCCTCTTTTTAACATCGTATTTATGAGCATAAAATATAAAGAATATAAAGGACTGAATCTTTCGCAAACTGCTAAGGATATGCAGCTGATATGGGATAAGAATAATACTTTCGAAAAATCAATCACATCCCGTGATGGAAAAGAACCTTTCGTTTTTTATGAAGGGCCGCCAAGTGCAAATGGATTACCCGGAATTCACCACGTTATGGCACGTTCCATCAAAGATATTTTCTGTCGTTATAAAACACAAAAAGGCTTCCAGGTTAAACGTAAAGCAGGTTGGGATACGCATGGTTTGCCAATCGAATTAAGTGTGGAGAAAACTCTTGGGATCACAAAAGAAGATATCGGTAAGAAGATCACCGTTGAGCAGTACAATGTAGAGTGCCGTAAGGATGTAATGAAATATACGGATGTGTGGGCTGATGTTACTGCAAAAATGGGTTACTGGGTTGATATGGATAATCCATATATCACATACGAAAATAAATACATTGAAAGTGTTTGGTGGCTGCTGAATAATCTTTATTCTAAAGGCGCTATCTACAAAGGGTTTACAATTCAGCCATATTCACCTGCTGCCGGAACCGGTTTATCTACACATGAATTGAACCAGCCCGGATGTTATCGTGATGTGAAAGACAGAACGGCTGTTGCCATGTTCAAAGTAAGACAGGACATCAGTAATTTTTCTTTTGGTGAATGCGGAACTGATATTTATTTCTTAGCATGGACGACCACTCCATGGACATTGCCTTCAAACACTGCGCTGGCTGTAGGAAAGAATATTGATTATGTTCTTGTAAAAACATTTTCACCGTTTACTTTTCTTCCGGTGAGTGTGATCCTGGCGAAAGAACTCGTTGGAAAACATTTCAGCGACAAGAATAAAGAACTGAAATTATCAGATTACAAAGAAGGTGATAAAGCTATTCCGTTCGAGATCATCAATGAGTTTAAAGGAGCTCAGCTAGCAGGTGTCAGATACGATCAGCTGTTGAATTTCGCACAACCAACTGATGGTGATGCATTCCGTGTTATTACTGGTGATTTCGTTACTACTGAAGATGGCACAGGTATCGTACACATTGCTCCAAGCTTTGGTGCAGACGATTTTCGCGTTGCAAAACAAAATGGAATTGGTTCCCTAACATTGGTTGATAAGCGCGGTAAGTTTGTTCCGGAAGTTAAAGACGAGACTTTCCTTTACGGAGAAGAATATGTGAAGGAAGCATATCTAACGGATGAAGAAAAAGAAACTGAATTCAAGCATCAGAAAAAAGTTTTGGAATCTGCAGGAAAGATCAAGGAGCTGAAAGCTTACTTAAGTGTTGATGAACGCATTGTTCTGAAGCTTCAGGAAGAAGGAAAATTATTCAAGAAAGAAACATACGAACACAGTTACCCGCATTGCTGGAGAACTGATAAGCCGGTATTATATTATCCTTTGGATTCATGGTTCATTAAAACCACTGATTTCAAAGACAGAATGATCGACCTTAATAAAACGATCAACTGGAAACCGGAATCAACAGGAACAGGCCGTTTTGGTAACTGGCTGGAGAATCTGAACGACTGGAATCTTTCAAGATCACGTTTCTGGGGTATTCCTATTCCTATCTGGACAAGCGAAGACCGCACAGAACAGATCTGTATCGGTTCAGTTGAACAACTGAAAACAGAAATTGAAAATGCAGTCTGGAAAGGCGCTATGGAATCAAATCCACTTACGAAGTTTCAGCCGGGAGATAACAGCAAAGAAAATTATGACACATTCGATCTGCACAAACCTTATGCAGATAATATCGTTCTTGAACGCAACGGCAAAAAACTTTTCCGTGAGCCGGATCTGATCGATGTATGGTTCGATTCAGGTGCAATGCCTTATGCGCAGCTGCATTATCCTTTTGAGAACAAAGAGCTGATCGATAAGAAAAAATATTATCCTGCCGACTTTATCGCGGAAGGAGTTGATCAGACACGCGGATGGTTCTTCACGCTGCATGCAATTGCAACAATGTGTTTTGATTCGGTTGCATTTAAAAACGTTGTTTCGAACGGATTGGTGCTTGATAAAAACGGACAAAAAATGAGCAAGCGTTTAGGGAACGCTGTCGATCCTTTTAAAACAATTGAACAGTACGGCCCTGATGCAACCCGCTGGTACATGATCACGAACGCTGCACCATGGGATAATTTGAAATTTGATATCGAAGGCATCGCTGAAGTGCAGCGAAAGTTCTTCGGCACGCTTCATAATACTTATTCGTTCTTTGCTCTTTATGCAAACGTGGATAATTTTAATTATACGGAAGCTGAAGTTCCTTTGAATGAGCGCCAGGAAATTGATCGTTGGATCTTATCAGAGTTAAATTCATTAATCAAAAAAGTGGATGAAGCATATAATGATTATGAACCTCACCGCGCTGGTAGATATATTGAATCATTCGTTGATGAGCATCTGAGTAACTGGTATGTTCGACTTTGCAGAAGACGTTTCTGGAAAGGTGATTATTCAACAGATAAGATTGCTGCATATCAGACTCTTTATCGTTGTCTTGAAGTAATTGCCCAACTTTCTGCTCCGATAGCCCCATTCTTCATGGATCGCTTGTTTTCCGATCTTAATGATGCAACAGGTCACCACAAACAAAGTTCAGTGCATCTGAGCAATTTTCCTGTTGCTGATACAAAGGTGATCGATAAGGATCTGGAAGAACGCATGGAGCTCGCTCAGAAGATTTCTTCAATGGTATTGTCAATTCGTAAAAAAGAAAACATCCGTGTTCGTCAGCCGCTGAATAAGATCCAGATCCCCGTTCTCGATGATTCTTACAAATCCAAGATAGAAGCAGTGAAAGATCTGATCATGTCGGAAGTGAATGTGAAAACATTGGAGTTGGTAGATGAGTCTCAAACTCAGATAGTAAAAAATCTTAAGCTGAATTTCAAAACTCTCGGCAAAAAGTGCGGAAAACATATGAAATCTGTTCAGGCCTTTGCAAATGAGAACGGACAGGCTATAATTTCAGGAATAGAAAAGACCGGGAAATTTGAAATGAATTTTGACGGAGAAGCTATTGTTCTTGATGCTGAAGATGTTGAGATAATTCCGGTGGATATCCCGGGATGGAAAGTCGCTAATTTTGGACAACTTACTGTTGCTCTGGATGTTACGATAACTCCTTCTTTAAAAGAAGAGGGTATAGCCAGGGAATTGGTAAACAGGATCCAGAATCTTCGAAAGGACAGTCAGATGGAGGTTACAGACAAGATAGAGGTGAAAATCCAGAGAAATTCTGCTATTAATGCGGCAGTCAATAATAATTTGAACTATATTTGCGCGGAAATTCTGGCATCTTCCCTCGAATTAGTTGATACTGTGGAAGCTACGCATGGCTCTGAGATCGAATTAGATGAGGATACCAAAACATTAATTACAATAACTAAACTCAAAAACACCAATGTGGCTAAAAAACCGGCTAAGAAGGCAGCACCTAAAAAAGCGGCAAAACCTGTGAAGAAAGCGGCTCCTAAGAAAGCGGCAAAACCTGCAAAAAAAGCAATAGCTAAAAAGCCTGTTAAAAAAGTGGTGGCTAAAAAACCTGTAAAAAAGGTTGTAGCAAAAAAAGTTGTTAAAAAAGCAGCACCTAAAAAGGCTGTTAAGCCTGTAAAAAAAGCGGTAGCTAAAAAAGTTGCGCCTAAAAAAGCAGTTGCAAAGAAAATAGTTAAGAAGGCTGCTCCTAAAAAGGTAGCACCAAAGAAAGCTGTTAAAGCTCCTGCAAAAAAAGTGCAGTCTAAACCAATCGCAAAAGCAGTAGCAAAAGTTGTTAAGACTGTTGTGAAAGCTGTTACTAAAGCAGTAGTAAAAGCGGATGTTAAAGCAGCAGCAGCAGTAGTGAAACCTGTAGTACTGGAAAAACCTGTTGTAAAAAAGCCTGCACCGGCTCCTAAGAAAAGAGATCGCGATATGGACCTTGATGATGATGGAAGAAGCAGCAGCCGTGATGATGCTCCGATGATCGTTGAATACAAAACACCATCGATCCGCAGACCACAAGGACCTGCACCTAAACCACATATCAATACAGATACACGTACAAGATATAACGATTCGGAATTAAAAGAATTTAAAGAGCTGATCCAGAAAAAACTTTCTGAAGCTCAAAAAGATTACGAATTATTGAAGAGCACGTTGTCTCACAAGGATGATCATGGAACTGACGATACTTCTCCTACATTCAAGTTACTTGAAGATGGATCTGATGTATTATCAAAAGAAGAAACAGCACACCTTGCTTCACGCCAGGAAAAATTCATTCAGAACTTGCAGAATGCATTGATCCGTATCGAAAATAAAACATACGGTATCTGCCGCGCAACAGGAAAGCTTATCTCTAAGGAACGTTTAAGAAGTGTACCTCACGCTACTTTAGCGATCGAAGCGAAGCTTGAACAGAACGCTTAATTTTATTGTATTATATTTTAAGAAGGCTGCCGATTGGCAGCCTTTTTTGTTTTATTTTTTGTCATACTGAGCGTAGCCGAAGTATCTTCTGTGAGAAAAGCAGGATTTTGGTGATGAATCATTTTACCGCTCTTGCTGAAATGAAAAGAAAGAGTAACACCGGGAGAATATGATTCTAATTATGAATCGAAACGAGTCAAGATTCCGAAGCCGCGGGTGAGGCCTGATGGGGGAATCTTAAAGGGCGGAGGTCACTCTGAGCTTGTCGAAGAGTGGGGGTAAGCCGACTCAAATGTTTCGACAGGCTCAACATGACAGACGCACAAGTTGAGCACAATTTAAAAACAAAAGTATAGCAGTATTTTTATACTTTTGTACCCATAAAATAGCATTTGTGAAAAAGCCACTCTTCATTGTCCTTCTTATTCTCCTGATCGATCAGGTAATCAAAATATATGTAAAAACTCATTTCTTTCTAGGAGATGAATACCGTATAACGGACTGGGCAATCATTCACTTTACAGAAAATAACGGGATGGCTTATGGAATGGAGTTTGGCGGAGAGTTCGGCAAGCTTTTTCTAAGCATATTCAGAATAATAGCTGTAGCCGGTATCGGTTACTACTTATACAAACTCACTAAACTTAACGAAGACAGATTATACATTATATGTATCGCGCTGATATTTGCCGGGGCTGTAGGAAATATTATTGACAGCGCCTTTTACGGTATGCTCTTCAGCGATAGCGGATACGAAATTGCCCGTTTTATGCCGGAAGAAGGTGGCTATTCTTCATTCCTTCATGGAAAGGTGGTAGACATGTTTTATTTCCCAATCATAGAAGGACATTTTCCTTCATGGTTCCCGATCTGGGGAACAGAAGATTTTATATTTTTCAGGCCGGTATTTAATTTTGCTGACTTTTCAATCAGTGTAGGTGTTCTGATAATTATTCTTTATCAAAAACGCTTTTTTTCAAAGAAGGCAGAAGCTGACAACAAGGATGCGATTACACCTTCGGCTGAGCCAACTATTACTCCGTAATATCTTCAGGAATTCACTGTTAGAATACATGTTAAGCAGATCTTAATTCGTTTGGATCTGCTTATTTTTTATGGTATTACAGAACTCTTTAATTTATTTCTTTTAAACCATTAAGTTTTCGTGGCTTGGTATAAAAATAGTGTTGAATCTTTTATGAAATTTACGGGAATTAAGGAAACGTGTATCTATGTTAAAGATCTTGATAAAACTCAGGAGTTTTATCAGGATAAGCTGGGCTTAAAAGTAAAAGGACGGATCGAAGAGATGCATGTTTTTTTTGAAGCGGGAAGATCCATGCTTTTATGTTTCATGGCGCATAAAACAAAGAAGGGAGGTATTCTGCCTTCACATGGTGCAGAAGGCTGTATTCATTTTGCTCTTGAAGTCGAACCTAAAGATTACATTGAAACCAAGATAGAGATCCTTCAAAAAGGAATAAAGATCGAGCATGAGCAGGATTGGGGCAGAGGTCTGCATTCCTTTTATTTCCGTGATCCTGATGGTCACTTGGTGGAGGTTGTTGCATCCGGAATCTGGGACCCCTAAATTAAACAAGCTTTTTCTCGATCAGGTATTCCGCGATCTGGATCGCGTTTGTTGCTGCGCCCTTCCTTAGGTTATCTGAAACGATCCACATATTAAGTGTTTTTGGCTGCGTTTCATCTCTTCTTAATCTTCCAACAAATACTTCATCTTTATCATGAGCATCCATCGGCATCGGGTACTTTAAGTTTTTAACATCATCAGTTAAAATAATTCCCGGTTCGTTTTCAAGAATCGATCTTACATCGTTCATCTCAAATTCATTTTCAAACTCCACATTCACACTCTCGCTGTGGCCACCCATTACAGGGATGCGGACGGTTGTTGCGGTCAGGCGAATCGAATCATCTCCCATGATCTTCTTTGTTTCGTTCACCATTTTCATTTCCTCTTTTGTGTAACCATTATCAGTAAATACATCAATATGAGGAATTACATTCATATCAATAGGATACGCATAAGCCATTTCTCCTTTTATTCCTTTACGTTCATTCATCATCTGGTCAACAGCTTTAACTCCCGTTCCGGTAACAGATTGATATGTGGAAACCACAATTCTTCTGATCTTATATTTTTTATGTAATGGATTTAGAGCAACAACCATTTGTATAGTTGAACAGTTAGGATTAGCGATGATCTTATCTTCCTTCGTTAGCTTATCCGCATTGATCTCAGGTACCACAAGTTTTTTACCTGTATCCATTCTCCAGGCAGATGAATTATCGATCACAGTTATGCCGGCTTCCGCGAATTTTGGCGCCCATTCAAGTGAAGTGCTTCCACCTGCAGAAAATAATGCGATAGCAGGTTTCATGTCAATGGCAGTCTGCATGCTTACAACTTTAAACTTTTTTCCTTTGTAAGAAACCTCTTTTCCAACCGATCTTTCTGAAGCAACGGGAATTAATTCTGTTATCGGAAAATTACGTTCCTCAAGAACCTGGATCATTTTTGTTCCTACTAGTCCTGTTGCGCCTACTACTGCTATTTTCATGGGTTTTACTCTCGTTTTTAAAGCTGAATGAAGATTAAAAAAAAGCCTCTCCGTTTTGGAAAGGCTTCAATGTTATATGATAAAAACATTAATCAACCTTTCCTCAGGAAACGTTTCTTGCTGTCTTTTATGTTCTCGCTTATCATGGTGATGCAAACCTAATTTATTTTTCCCGAACCCACAAAAAAAACAGAATGTTCCGGAATTTATACAAGCTTTATGGGTCAATTTTAATACTCGTATAATATGCGAATACCTTCATTTTCCTTATATTTACCAAAGGTTTTGAAAAAAGGAGAACATGCGTAAAATTTATTTATTATTTATATTTATATCTTCAGTTTTATCCGCACAGGTTAGTGATGATTTTACAGACGGGGATTTTACTTCGTCACCGGTGTGGTCGGGAAATACTTCTGATTTTACTATTGTGACAGTAGGCACTGATCAGCAATTACGCTCTAATTCCAATGCTGCGAGCTACGGATTTTATCTGAGTACGCCTTCAACCGCTGCTTCCAATTCACAATGGGAATTTTTTGTAAATCTTCAATTTGCTACTTCATCCGCTAACTATGTTGATGTTTACCTTACATCTGATTCTCCTAATCTTACAAGTGCAACCCATAGTGGTTATTTTGTGAGGATCGGAAATACAAGTGATGAAATAAGTTTATATAAACGCGTTTCAGGAACTAATACTGAAATAATTGATGGTATAGATGCGATCACGAACGGCACAAACAATATCATGAAAATAAAGGTTACCCGGGATGCTTCTAATTTATGGACACTGCAGCGCGATATGACAGGAGCAGGGGCAAGTTATTTTACCGAAGGCTCTGCTGTTGATGCTTCTGTTTTAACTTCCTCGCATTTTGGAATATTCATTCAGCAATCAACAGCGACTTTCCATTTAAAACATTTCTTTGATGATTTTAGTGTTGGGCCAATAATTGTTGATACAACTCCACCTTCAATTTTATCTTCAACTGTAATCTCATCAACTCAGCTGGATGTTTTGTTTGATGAGAATGTAGATCTAAGCCCATCGCAAACAATTGCAAACTACAGCGCTGATAACGGACTCGGAACGCCTTTGTCTGCAGTTCGTGATGCTTCCAATCTTGCATTGGTCCATCTGACTTTCTCAGGTTCTTTTACAAATGCTCTTACAAATAATCTTACAGTGAACAATGTTCAGGATCTTAGCGGAAACTCTATTGTTTCGGGTACAAGTTCCTTTACTTATTTCGCTCCTGTGACAAGTGTTTATAAGGATGTAATAATTACAGAGATTTATGCTGATCCAAGCCCTGTGGTTGCATTGCCGGCAACAGAATTTGTTGAAATTTATAACAGGGGAACAACAACGTTCAATATTTCGGGTTGGAAATTCACTGACGGTTCTTCTACAGCAACTTTAAGTAGTTACAATCTTGCTCCTAACCAATATCTCATTATTTGTCCGGTTACAGATACTGCTTCCTATTCTCCATATGGTTCCGTAATGGGTGTCAGCAGCTTCCCATCTTTAAATAATACCGGTGATAATTTATATCTTAAAAACAACGCGCTTGTTGTTATTGATTCTGTTAATTATTCAGATGCATGGTATCAGGATGCTATTAAAGACGATGGCGGATGGACGCTTGAACTTATTAATCCGGATATTTCCGGGAACTGTTCTCCTTCAGGAAATTGGATCGCATCTGTAAATACAAATGGCGGAACTCCGGGAATTCAGAACAGTGTTCATTCAACAGCGCCTGATATTACTTCCCCAACAATTGTATCAGTTTCTGTGATAGACTCCACACATGTTTCTGTTTGTTTTTCAGAAGCGATCGATGCATCCCAGATCAATGTTCTGAATAATTACTCGATTAATAATGGAATAGGTTCTCCTATCGCTGCGATAGCTAGTACTACAGGTGCTTGCATAGAACTGACTTTAAACGCGACATTGAATTCTTCAACTACTTATACTCTTACAACTACTAATTTGTCGGATTGTTCAGGTAATTCACTTAATCCCGTTACTGCGACTTTCGATTACTATAAAGTAAAACCTTTTGATATAGTTATCAATGAAATAATGGCTGATCCGGATGTAACTATGGGTTTACCTGCCATCCAGTATGAGTATGTAGAATTACATAACCGAACTGCCTATTCAATTAATCTGAACAACTGGACTTATACTTCGGGCACAACAACAAAAGTGCTTCCGAATATAAATGTAGCGGCTAACGGTTATATTGTTTTAACATCTTCAACTAACAGTGCTTCATTTCCTGCAAGTGCAAATGCTTTTGGTATCACAAGTTTTCCGGGCTTAACAAATACCGGACAAACTTTAACCTTACGTTCATCTCAAGGTGTTGTTATCTCTTATGTATCATATACTGATGCATGGTATCAGGATGCAGTGAAGAAAAACGGTGGCTGGAGCATTGAACAGATCGATCCTGATAATCCTTGTGCCGGAGCAAATAATTGGAGAGCATCTAATAATGTGAATGGAGGTACACCTGGTGCTGTTAACTCTGTTAATGCATCAAATCCTGATAATTCAGCGCCTAAAGTTGTAAGGGTTGCAATTATAGCGACTGACACTATCCAGTTGTTTTTTAACGAACCATTAGATAGCCTCACATTACTGAATCCTGCACTTTTTACAATTGATAATTCGATTGGCACTCCAACACAGGTTGTTGCCGTTGGTCCCGATTTTAGAAGTGTTCGTTTAGCGCTTGCTGCTCCTATACTTTCCGGCATTATCTACAAAGCTACTGTTAACAATGCAGTAACAGATTGTATCGGAAATCCGGTTGGAGGAGAAAACTCTGCACTTTTCGCTTTACCACAGCCTGCTCAGGCAATGGATATAGTGATCAACGAAGTTTTGTTTGATCCGAATACTGGGGGAGTGGATTTTGTAGAGGTATATAATCGCTCGAATAAAGTGATCGATCTCGCAACAATGACGCTATCTCAATATGATACTATAAATAATATTCCGGTTTTTCCTGAGATCATTTCAACTGACGGATACCTGATCTTCCCCGGTGATTATGTTGTATTAAGCGAGAATGGCGATGCTGTTAAAAGTCAGTATCATACTTCTAATCCTGAAGGGTTTCTTGATATGACTAATCTTCCCACTATGAGTATTTCCGGAGGTACAGTTTGCTTAGCTGTGGGCTTTACAGTGATAGATAATTTTACATATTATGATTACATGCAGTTTCCTTTATTGAATGTGACAAAAGGAGTTTCTCTTGAAAGAATTGATTTTAACAGGGCAACGGGTGATAAAACAAACTGGCATTCTGCTTCAGAAGCTGTTGGATTTGCAACTCCCGGGTATAAGAATTCGCAATACAATGATGCCAAAGAAACGGATGATGAGATCGCGGTTAGTCCGGAAATATTTTCACCGGATGAGGATGGGATGAATGATGTAGTAAGTATAAATTATCATTTTTCTACACCGGGTTATGTGGCCAATGTAACGATCTACGATAGTAAAGGAAGACTGATCAGGAATCTTATCAGAAACGAATTGTTGGGGATAAACGGAACATTTAGCTGGGACGGAATTACAGAAGACCGTGAAAAAGCAAGAATTGGAATTTATATTATTTTCACTGAAGTGTTTGATGTTTCAGGAAATGTAAAGCATTATAAGAACACTTGTGTTCTTGCCGGTAAGCTTGATCAATAGATGATATCTCCGGGCATATCATATAGCTACGGACTGAAGTCCGTAGCTATTTTAGTTTGATACAAACATTCTTCGGCTCCGTAAAAAAGTTCAGTGCTTCAAAGCCTCCTTCTCTTCCAACTCCTGAACCTTTCACTCCGCCAAAAGGCGTGCGCAGATCGCGTAAAAGCCAGCAATTAATCCAGACAATACCAGCGTGTAGATGATTCGCAATTGTATGAGCTCTTGTCAGATTTTCTGTCCATACAACAGATGCTAATCCATACTGAGTGCTGTTAGCATACATAAGGGCTTCTTCTTCTGTATCAAAAGGCATAATGGTTACAACAGGTCCGAAGATTTCCTCCTGGTTAGTCCGGCAGTTATAAGTCAAGCCTTCAATAACAGTGGGAGCAATATAATAGCCTTCTGAAAATTCTCCATCAAGCTTCACTTGTTCACCACCACAAAGAACTGTTCCTCCTTCTTGTTTCGCAAGATCCACATAGGAAAGAACTTTTTCCATATGTGCTTTGGAAACAACAGCACCAAGCCGGCTTTCAGGATCGGCAGGGTTTCCAACTTTCATTTTTTTAACGCGGGAAACAAATTCGGTTTTGAACTTTTCATAAATGCTTCTTTCAATTAAGATCCTTGATCCGCAAAGACAGATCTGTCCCTGATTTGCAAATGAAGAATTTAAAGTAGTCTTGATCATTTTTTCAAAATCACAATCAGCGAAAATGATATTTGGATTTTTTCCTCCTAATTCAAGAGAAAGTTTTTTAAACATAGGCGCAGCAACTCTTGCGATCTCAGCTCCGGTCTTTGTTCCTCCTGTAAATGAGATAAGAGGGATCTTAGGATGTGCGGTTATTGCAGCACCAACCTTATGGCCGTAACCATGTACAATGTTTAAAACGCCTTTTGGTAATCCCGCTTCGATGCATAATTCAGAAAGCAGATAAGCTGTCATAGGTGTAATCTCTGAAGGCTTTGCAACCACACAGTTTCCTGATGCTATTGCAGGTGCGATCTTCCATGTAAAAAGATACAAAGGTAAATTCCATGGTGAAATACAACCCGCGACACCAACGGGACTGCGTAATGTATAATTGATCGCGGTATCTTCCATTGAATGGCTTTCAGCAGCATAATGCAGTATTGCTGTTGCATAAAAATGGAAGTTGCTTGCCGCTCTTGGAATATCAACCATCTTAGCAAGTGATACAGGTTTCCCATTGTCTATTGATTCCGCGATAGCGAAACGGTCAAGATTCTTCTCTATCAGATCAGAGATCTTAAGCATGATCCTTGAACGGTCTTCTTTAGGAGTATTGCTCCAGGATGGAAAAGCTTTTAAAGCGGCTTCAGTTGCAAGCTCTACATCTTTTTCATCTGAATCGGGAATAAGAGAATATACTTTTCCTATTGCCGGATTATAATTATCAATGTATTGTTTTCCAACAGGTTCTAAAAGTTCACCGTTGATGTAGTTCTGGATCTTCTTCATTTTTTTACCACTAAGACACTAAGTTCACTAAGGCTTAGTGTTTCTTTATTTCTTAGTGCCTTAGTGTTGAATTTTGTGTTGTTCAAATTTAACTAAAAAAAACAAAAAAGAGGTCCTTCTCAGAACCTCTTTCGGACATGGGGATGTGTTTTGTTTTACTTAATAATGATCTTGTCTGTAGTCGACTTTTTATTCTGAATAAGATTTAAAAAATAGGTTCCTTTTTCAAGTTTAATTTCTTTGCTGTATTTACCTCCATTTTTATGGGTCTCATAAAAGAACTGCTTTCCGTTCTCATCAAGTATGCTGATATGCAACGGCTCTTTACTGTTGGTTTCTGCTTCTATTTTCGCAGCGTTGCCAGTGATGTTGAGATTAAGGTTTATTGATTCTCCTTCCATTTTCTCATCATTTCGTGAACGATTGATAACTGTTCTTTTATTCCCGCTTCCGGATCTTTCTTTTTCACCCTTTTTTATTATGATACGGGTTTCTTTCCCATTCTCATCTGTGGTGATTTCCACATCTTCTCCGTCTCCTTCTCCAATACTGTAAGCATACGCAAGAGCATCAGCATCTCTGTCTTCTTCACCGTTAACAACAACTTTTTTCCTGATTGTCTTTTTTTCAGATGATTCTTTGTCATCGCTGATAACCATTGTAATGTGTTTTTCTATCTTTTCAATTTCTTTGTCTCCGATTTCTTTTTCTGTAATGGTGGTATCGCCATTAATAATTGTGATGGTTTTTACTTTTGAGTTCTGTCCGCAGGCCGTGCCTGTTAATGCCACTGCAATGAATAAAGCAGCTGAAGTTTTTTTGTATAGATGGTTCATTTTTTATTCCTCCTTGTTTTAAATTGGTTAAAAAAGTTAATCGTGATTTGCAAACGTTTCGGCAAACATAAGCCGGCTTTTTGTTGTCCGCTGTTAATTGCCTGTTAATCCCTGTTAAAATATGTTAAGCATAAAGCGTATAAAAGGGAATGGGTTATTTTTGTTTGCAATGAATAAAGGTAATTTAGGAATTATTACAATTATGGCGAGTCTGGCTTTAATAGGCCTGATCACTATCCAGGTTTACTGGATCAATAATTCCGTAGAGATTGGTAAGGAACGTTTTGAGCAAAGTGTGAACGAAGCGCTTAACAATGTTGTTATTCGTATGGAGAAACACCGTGCGGCAGCTCAGATCACGAGAAAATTTAATTTCAGAAAACAGGGTATGCGTTATTATGCTCCGGATGATTCTCTTAAAAAGGGTCCTTCTTTAGATGATAAACAATTTTATTCTCTCCCGAAAAATAAGATCAATGTACAGGTAGTGGAGGAATTCTCTTCCGATTCAAATGGGGTGGTTACAAAAAAATCTAGGCAAAAGATGTATTCCAGTGATTCGGCCTCTCCTGAGCTTAGGGCCAGGCTATCTACGGATGGTCCACGCATTACAGGAATACAGGATTCTCTCGATCTTAAAAAGGAATGGTTCTCTCATCAGAATGATATGGTGAATGATATCTTCGATGAGCTTGTTAGTGTGAATATATACAATGATTATGATCAGAAAATAGATCTTAAATTACTCGATTCGGTTTTGAAAGTTGAACTGCTTGAAAAAGGCGTTACAGCAGATTATAAATTTGGTATCATGAGTTCTAAATACCTTTCTTCGGATTCGGTTAATGCTGCAGATTCCATAGTTAAATTATATAAATCACCGTATAAGGTTAATCTCTCGCCTGATAATATTTTTATCAAACCTCAATACCTATCTGTATATTTTCCGAGTCAAAAAAGTTACCTCTTAAGTTCCATGTGGTTCATGCTGCTTGTTTCCCTGGCGTTCATGATCACGCTTGTGTTCTCTTTCTACTATACCATTTCTACCATCTTTAAGCAGAAAAAGCTTTCGGAGATAAAGAATGACTTTATCAGCAATATGACTCATGAGTTTAAAACTCCCATATCAACTATTTCACTTGCCTGTGAAGTATTGAATGACCGAAGCATTGAGAAATCTCCTGAAAGAGTGAGCACTTATGTAAAGATGATCGGTGATGAAAATAAACGGCTTAGTCTTCTTGTAGAGAATATTCTTCAAACGGCCATTTTGGATAAAGGTCAATTGAAATTAAATATTCAAAGTTTTAATATTCATGATCTGATCGAGCAAACGATCACTAATATTAAATTGCAGGTTGAGAATAAAGATGGAACTATCACTACCGATTTAAAAGCCTCTATACCGGTAATTAATGGTGATAAGGTCCATATCACAAACATTGTTTTTAACCTTATTGACAATGCCTTAAAATATTCAACAGATCACCCTAAGATCAAAATAATGACCAGAAGCGATAATGAAGGCATATTTATTTCGGTTCTCGACAACGGTATTGGTATCAGTAAGGAAAATCAAAAACGTATATTTGATACGATGTATCGGGTGCCCACGGGAAATATTCATAATGTTAAGGGATTCGGTCTTGGTTTAAGTTACGTTAAAGCAGTTGTGGAAAAGCATGGCGGCTCTATAAGTGTTTCCAGTGAGCCTGGAAAAGGAAGTAATTTTACAGTGTATTTACCATATATTTTAGAAACAAACACCTAATAAATATGCAGGCAGACAAATTAAAGATCCTTCTGGTAGAAGATGACACCAATCTAGGTACCTTGTTAAGGGAATACTTAGAGGCGAAAGGCTTCAGTACAACACTTGCTGTTAATGGAAAACAAGGTTTCGATCTTTTTTCTGCCGACAAATTCAATATCTGCATCCTGGATGTAATGATGCCTGTTAAAGACGGTTATACACTGGCTAAAGAGATCCGGGCTATTGATGCCAACGTTCCCATTGTATTTCTTACGGCCAAATCAATGAAGGAAGACACTATCGAAGGTTTCAACGCGGGTGCTGACGATTATATTACAAAGCCTTTCAGTATGGAAGAACTGCTGGTAAGAATAAAGGCAATTCTTCGCAGAACAGAGATCAAGGTGAATGTGAATGACAGTCAGACCGAATTTAAGATCGGCAATTATAAATTTGATTATCAGCATCAAACCCTCGATATAAAGGGTTCTCAGCAAAAACTGACAACAAAGGAAGCTGATCTGTTAAAATTATTGTGCTTGCATGCCAACGATATTCTTGATCGTAATTTCGCTCTCAAAGCTATCTGGAACGATGATAATTATTTCAATGGAAGAAGCATGGATGTTTATATTGCCAAGTTACGCAAATACCTAAAAGATGACCCTGCTGTGGAAATAATTAATGTTCATGGTAAAGGATTCAAGTTGTTGATGGACAACAAAAAGTAATTCCTGCAAAAATTATTTAAACCTTACATCTGTTCTCTAAGGACTTTTTTTGGTTATAAGATGTTTTAAATTCAGTGTTCTTTTGTGTCGTAAAATAAACACACTATGAACACACTTACTACATCAGCTTTTTCAAAGACATTTGCTTTTGTTGCCATCGTTATTTTTTTGATTTCAGGACACAGTGCAATAAGCAAATCTTTTCCGACCGGATATTTTGGGATCCGCGGCAGTGCCGCAATCGCTGCAAGTCGTTTCGGAACTATTTATTCTCCGGCATTGACCTACCAGTCGGGAAGAAATACAATGAGCTTTGGAGCAACAATGCAAAAAAAGGATAAATTCTCGTTATCCGGGTTTCAGTTGACTTATGAATTCACTCTGCTCGATCCTTTATTACATAGTGATTGTAACCTTGAATGGTTTGAATTATATTCCTTTCTGCATTTGGGTTATCATAACAGAGTTTTTCTTGGTAAGCAGGTGTGCGATGAGGAGAATATTTGCAATAAGGAATTAAAGACCGATCCTGCTCAGTTAAAATTAAAAGCAATAGAAGGATATGCAGGTTTTGGTTTTAGAGTAAAGCTGTATAAGAATTTAAAGTGGTTCAATGTAATAGGCATTGGCGGATACGATGTTCTCGGTTCAACCAAAGGTTTGTTCTATTCAAATTACTCTGCAGGAATAATGGTAAAGACAGGATTGTCATACCAGTTTGAAAAGCGTCAGAGAGGAAGCTATTAATTAAAGCTTTGAAAGTTTTTGAATCTGTTCCTGGCTGATATGCAGATTTTGTAAGATTGCATTTGGTCCTGTGTTTACGGTCGAAATTAATTTCCACTGATCAGATAGTTTTTCAAGTTTACCGCCTGCTTTATTTGCTAAAGCTGTTTTGAAAAACTTTATAAACAATAATGCTGAATGATATTTTACCTCATCTTCATCACTGATCTTTCTGCTGATGCTTCTTAAAGTGATCTCCGCCTGATCGACCTTTTCAGATAATAAAAAAAGGAAGATCTGGAAAAATTTAACTTCAATCTCAGCATTGATAATATCTTTAAAGCTTACTTCATTTAAAACTTTGTTTAGTGTTTGCAAAGCTTCGGAAATTCTGCCCTTGTAAAAGTAAACGAATGCTTTATATTGCTTGAATATGATGAATTCCGGAATGTTGTCCGCTTCAGGTTCGTATATTAATTCTTCATTTTCATTTAACCCTTCAAATGCATTATTCCTGTACATCCAGTCGATCTTCGTTATAAGAAAATGCGATGAGAAACAAGTGTGATTGTAAAGAAGAATAGAGCCGTTATCATCATTTATTTTATCATAATACACTGCTGCATTCTTGTGAAGTTTCAATTGGGAATAATATTCAAAAGAAAGAAAATGAATGATATTTATAAGATGAATATAAGTTCTGTCTTCAGGATTATTCTCAATTATTGAAAGCGTTTCTTTAAGCATATCTTCCACGCTTGCATCGTTTGCCATTTCTTCAGGAACAGGAGAAAATAATGCAAAATGAATATTCAGAATGTTCTTATGTACGGTTAATCTATGCGATTGATTGATCCTGCAGATATTCTGCATTTCTTTTTTATGAAGCACGAGAATATCAAAATATTTTGGATCACGTGTAACATGAAGAATCGCAAGCGTTTTACAAAATGAAGCAAGTGTTTCTTCTGCTTTATCCTGGGAAAGATTGTAAGCAACAGACCTGTTGTATAATTGCTGATAATCATAATAACGGGGAGAACTGACATGCAGTTTTTTTAATGCTTTATAAACCGTGATCAGCTCATTAGGCATATCATTTTTTATAAGCTCCGATTCCATCTTGAGAAGAAGTCCGATAGCCGTTTCTTTTGGTGCCTTGTAAACTAGATGTTCTATGTTGGCAACGTTCTGAAGGAGCTCGATCCTCGTGTCACCGGTAGATTTGTAAAGAAACTCCTGGATCTTGTCGTATAACCTTGACTTCAACGTGTAAAAGGCAGCTGACTTAATATCAAGCTCTGCCTGAATATCACTTTCAGATGATTTATTAGTCCTGTAAAAATTTAGTAACGTTAAATACTTATCAGCTTTTGTCTGTATGAATTGATCGCGGAGAGTTGAGAAATCTTTTTCATTTAACTGAGCTACAATTTTTTCTATTTTCATAAGCACCTGATAAAAAAGCCTGTTGAATATATCTTTAACGGTAGATTATATTTCTCTTCTGACTTTTAGAACATCACTAATTTAGAACTTTTTTTCAATAGTATTGAATTGATGTCATCCAAATTGTTTTTCATTAAAGGCTTATGAATGTATTTAAGTACAGACTTGTGTTTAACACATCGCTCGAGGTCTGCGGGATTGACAGAACTTGTTAAAATAACGATTGAGATGTTTTTTCTCATTTTCGATGACATAAGTTCAAATTTGTCCAGGAATTCAAAGCCGTTTATTTGCGGCATTTCCAGATCAAGGAAGAGAATCGAAGGAATTTCAGCTTCCGTATCTGCTTCTACCTCTGCAAGGTAATTTAAGGCTTCGTAAGCTTTGCTGAACTCATTTACCTTTTCAGTAAAGTTATAGCGGGCCATTACTTTTTTGTTAACGAAATTGTCAATTGAACTGTCATCCACAAGCATTACCAAAGGATGAAATAATTTAGTAGGTGTTTCCTGAAACATGTTTAGTTTGATTATGAGGCAAAGGTACTTGTATATACCCTGACAGTTAAGCCGAAGTGCTTGTTATCGTTGCGGATGTAAGATTTTAATGTTTTTTGAAAGACCTGTTTTACTTACTGGAATGTGTTGCAGCTTTTTAATAAATGAGAATAGAACAAAGTTTCACCAGGTTCGCGAATTAAAATAAATCAACGAGATGTATTTTCGTAACGGAAAGTAATCGAAGGAATGAAATTATAGTCCGGATAATTCGGTGTCAGTAAGAGGCTTGTGAAGGAATTTAATGACATGCTTGTAGTTCTTACTTCTTTCCATATCCAAAGGATTTAAAGATGTAGTAAGCATTATGATCTTTATTTTATTCTTAAGTTCAGGATTGAATTTTTCAAATTCTTCAAGAAAATGAAAGCCATCAAGAATAGGCATATTGATATCAAGCAGAATGTGTGAAGGAATAAGGTCTGAAGGCACTTCTTTAAGAGTAACTTCTATGTTTTTTAAAAATTCAAGGGCGCTTTTGGAACTGGTATGTACATATACATTTTCCGCGAAATAATACGATTTTATAAGCTTTTCATTTATAAAATTATCGATCTCATTATCATCAATGAGCATAATCGATTTGTGTTTATAAGCAGGCGATTTAATTTTCATATATCCAAAAATACCAAAAAAGGATGGTTTGTAAATGTTTTTTAACACTTATTATTTTAAGGAACTAATTCTTTCATTACTTGCTTCAATAGTGGAGTTTTTGATCATGCTTTTAATATGACTTGTGTAGGAATAATTATTATCAAAAACATCTCTTTTGGGATTGTAGCTTATTAAAGCCACAGGGAAGTCAAGATAGTAATCATCTGTATTTTGTTTCACTTCAAACAGTTCCACTTCAAATTCATATCTGAATATGGTTTCCAAAGAAAGACCTTGGGGGATTCGTGTGCAAATACCTACTGATCTTGTTACATAGCCAGACTTAGAAATTTCTATCGTGTAATATTCGTTAGATGTTAATTTGAAATTGAAGCTGTGTTCATGATGCTGAATACTTGTGATCTCTATCCATTCCATTTCATCATTTTCTTTATACAGCTTCACTTCAACTCCATCAATAGGTTTTGAGTTTTTATCTACGGCTATTCCAAACACATTCAGACAAACCGGATTATCCTGATCATTCACTGAGTCCGAATGTTTTTGAGCGGAGATCGAAGACACATTAAATAAGAAGATGCACGATAAAATAATTTTATATAAGTGTTTCATAAGTGTTTAATTATCTGTTGTTGTATACTTAATAGATGAATTGTTGATTTCAGATTTATTTATGTGCTGCTCATCTGTTCTTTTTCCCCCTCCGGATCCTAAAATAAAACTCAATAATAAAAGCAAAACAATCGATAAGAGAATTGCTATTCTGTCTAATGTCTTCAGCTTCATGTAATTTATTATTTAACAATTGCAACGCGTTTTGAATATAATTTACTGTTGATCAACGCATGAACAATATAGGTTCCTGATGTTGATAAAGGGATCATTTCAGATAATGAGCTTGTTTTTTCCTGATTTGACTGATAAAGTTTTTGCCCGTTGTTATTGTATATTGCTACCTGCATTGTAGAGATTGCATCTGAATTAATGTTTACCTGTATCCCTCCTTCACGCTGGTAGGCAATAATCTCATGACCTGTTTCCTGAGCAGTAATTCCGGTTGTCATATCCTGGTATACAGTGATCACTTGTGAAAAATTCGAGCTGCAGCCGGCTGAATCAGAAGCGGTTAGGCTTACTGTGAATATTCCTGAAGTGTTATATTGATGTGAGATCTCAGTAGCAGAAATAGTCCCTGATGCATCACCAAAATCCCATGTGTAAGAAACACCATTCATGCTGTTATTTACAAATTGTATTTCCTCACCGGTTAGAACGGAATCAACACTGCTGAACTGAGCAATTACCTGAAGAGGCTGTGATACCGTAATTGATGTTGTGTCTGAGAAGCTTGTTGCGCTGCTTGTTATAAGGGTATAGTCTCCGGCTGGGAGTTCTGATATCACAATAGTTTCAGAATTATTGTAAGAATTGCTAACGATAGTTCCTGCACTGTCACTCAATTGATAGTAATAATTATAATTCCCTGCTTTAAAAATATTGATAGTGCCGTTATTTGATCCATGACAGGTTGGCTCGGTCACTGTGATCTGATTAGACTGGTAGGTAAGTCCCGGGTAAACTGTTATGTTTTTTGAATAAGTTGAGCTGCAGCCAGAAGAATCAGAAGCGGTTAAACTAACAGTAAATATTCCGTTGTTATTATATTGATGAGATGGTTCGCTAACATAGATAAGTGGAGAAGCGTCACCAAAATCCCATGTATATAAGCTCGAATTCATACTGTTATTTATAAAATTTACCGCTCCGTCAGTAATTTTAACTGAATCTATGCTACTGAAATTTGCTGCTATCTGAAGCGGTTCGCTTATCGCTAATGTGGCAGTATCAGGTAAGCTTGTAGGGCTGTTGGTTATTATAGTGTATGTTCCCGCAGCGATTGCAGCAATATGTACGAATTGGGAATTGTGAGTGGCAGAACTGATCATATTTCCGGAATTATCTGTTAATATATAGCTCCAGTCAGAATTTCCTGTTTTGTTTACAACGATACTTCCATTGTTTAGGCCATAGCATGAAGGATTAGTAGAATAAATTTCAGTTGGAGGAGAAATGTGGATCACAAAACGATTAGAAGATGAAACTGTATTCACTGTCATTGGGATGCTTATCGAATTACCACCTTTAAAATTGTAAGTTATTCCTGTAACCAGGTCTTTTAAAACTATTTGAATGCCCGGGGAAAAGCCGGTTCCAAGTTCTATTGCCTGAAAAGTATAGGTGCCGTTCACTTTTATGTGCGTATATAAAGCAATGTCATTCTGAGCTGTCAGTGAGGGTAAGGCATTTATAGATAATGCATTCGTGCCTGTTTTAGAGAACAAAGCAGGAACGACAGCACTGGAGCTGAATATCTTATATGCATCCCAGCTCCCGTCAAAGCCAGATGTGGCTGTAGGAAGAAAGCGGATCACAGTTTCATCCGTATATGTACCATTTATGACCTTAATTTTTAATGCGTCCGATATAGCGTTTGCATTAAAAATGACCAGAAAACTGGCAAGGATGCTGATGATTATTTTGTTTGTAGAGTTTTTCATAAGTGTGAGTTTTAAATCCGCTGCAAACATATCGCGGTTAAGAGGGCTTACAAATCCCATTTCAGAGCGTGAATAACAGATGTAAGATTTTCAGGTAATTTGTAAAAAGAGGAATTGCTCCCCAGTTTGTGTTGGCATAAACTTTTAAACGTTGTTAAAAGAATTGAGAAAAATGCCTGCTTTTGATGGATGGTGGCGTAAAAGAGAGAAAAGAGAATATTGGCTATTGTTTCCCGGTTCTCACCGAAAAAATTGAAAAAACGAATACCTGAAGAATAATTTTACCTCAATAAATAAAAAAAACGATTATGAAGAACTTTATCAAAACGATCCTGCTGGTTGATGATGACCTGGATGATCAAACCTTTTTCGAAGAGGCATTAAAAGTGGTAGACAGATCAATAACACTTCATACAGCAAAGGATGGGGTAGATGCAATTGAGCAGCTGATGGTGAAAAGGCCTGATGTGATCCTTTTAGATCTTAACATGCCGAGAATGAACGGGGTAGAGTTCTTGCAGGAGCTTAAATCATCCAATCGTTTCCGTGATATTCCGGTGATCATTTATTCTTCTTTCTTAAGCACTTGTGATAAAGTAGAAGTAATGTCCTTGGGAGCGAAGGAATTTGTAAGAAAACCAATCGCTTTTGGCGAAACTGTTAAAACTATTGAGCAATTGCTTGGAAAAAATGTAAGCCAGGAACAATCTGTAATGCATCCCGCTTTTTTGCAGGGGCAGCCAGTAGTTGCTGTAAATCTTAAATTTTAGGAGGACATGAAAATGATCAATCCGCAGTATAATATGCTCCCGATCGAAGAAAGTATAATATGCTCCCGATCGAAGAAAAAGCTTACCTGTTGTGCAGCAGGGGCGAGCTGATCGCAGCAGTAGCAACAAGCAATTACGATATATCACTTTATGCACTTGATGGTGAATACGTAGAATTATATTATTCTATTGCTTACAATAAGATAGAAGAAATAAAAGTACTGGAGGATCATTTGCGACTGGATATTTATACCAGGAACATGGATCTGAGCACATTATTAGGAGATTAGAAATTTATAATGCTACGAGGTGTTTTGGCAATCCAAACCGGCTTTTCGATCCACCCTCTCTATATAATATAGAAAAAAAACCCTGTAAGATTATTACAGGGTTTTTTGTTTATAAAAATGTCCCCCGTTTCGACAACCGAAAACAAAGAGCCCCGTAAACATTGAGTTTACAGGGCTTTTTTGTTGTCCGACTAGGGCTCGAACCTAGACTCTACTGAACCAAAATCAGTTGTGTTGCCAGTTACACCATCGGACAGTTTTTGATTATGGGTTGCACACAAAATTTTTTATGAAATCTTGTAATTTTTTAACGGCTTCGGGTTGGATTAATTTTCTAACTTCGCAAACGTCATAAACATTATAACCAATATTTCATATATATGAACGGTACCGCCAATTACCAACGACTGAACAACATTGTAGGCTGGGTTGTTTTTCTTATTGCTTCTTTTACTTATTTGAGCACAATAGAACCTACCGCATCTTTCTGGGACTGTGGTGAATACATTGCATGTGCTGCTAAATTAGAGGTAGGACATCCTCCGGGCGCTCCTGTATTTCTTTTACTCGGCCGTTTTTTCAGTTTGTTTGCTTTTGGCGATACAAGCAAAATAGGGATGATGGTCAATGCTTTATCTGCTATCTGCAGCGCATTCACTATTCTTTTCCTTTTCTGGACAATCACTTCTTTTGCCCGTAAGATCATGGATAAGACCGGTGACCTTACTCAGGGAAAAATGATCGCGATCTTCGGTGCCGGAGCTGTTGGTGCCCTTGCATATACTTTCAGTGATTCTTTCTGGTTCTCCGCTGTTGAAGGTGAGGTTTATGCTATGTCAAGCTTCTTTACTGCTATCTCTTTCTGGGCCATCCTTCGCTGGGAACGCGAATCTGACGATCCGCACGCAAGCCGCTGGATCATCCTTATTGCTTACCTGATCGGTCTTGCTGTAGGTGTCCATTTATTGAATTTACTTGTGATCCCGGCTGTCGTTTATATTTATTACTTCAAAAAGTACCCTGTTGTTACACGCAAAGGTTTTATCACGGCCGGTATCATATCTCTTGTTATTCTTGGAGGAATTCAGTCGGGAGTAATCCCGATGATCGTCAAGCTTGCTGCATGGTTCGAGATCAAGACAGTTAACACTTTAGGTTTACCATTCAACAGCGGAACTATCCTTTATGGTATTGTTCTGATCGGTGCAATTGTGTGGGGGCTATATTATACTTCCAAAAAAGTTAAACCTATCCTTAATACCATTATCCTTTGCTTTACGGTGATTCTGATTGGTTATTCTTCTTTCCTGGTGCTTGTTATCCGCTCACAGGCAAATCCTCCAATGGATGAAAATAATCCTGAGAATGCGGTAAATTTATTATCATATCTGAACCGTGAACAGTACGGAACATGGCCGCTTTTATATGGTCAATATTTCTCCGCACCTAATGATCCTCAGAAGCCTTATTTGGACGGAAATCCTTTATATGCGCAGGATGAAAAGACGGGAAAATATGTGGTGATCGATGACAGAAAGAATACCATCGCTAATTATGATAAGGATTTCTGTACGATCTTCCCACGAATGTGGAGCTCACAATCAAATCACGTTACAGGATATAAGAGCTGGACTGATCCTTCAAAATATAAAAAGGTAAGCGCAATGGATCCTCAGACAGGGGAACAGACTACCATACCACGTCCTACTTTCGGTCAAAATCTTGGTTTCTTTTTCCGTTACCAGCTCGGACAAATGTATATGCGTTATTTCCTTTGGAATTTTGTTGGTCGTCAGAACGATATTCAGGGTCACGGAAATGCTATCGAAGGTAACTGGATCACAGGAATCGATTTTATTGATGAAGCCAGACTTGGTCCTCAAAAAGGACTTCCGGATTCATCTGATAATAATAAAGCAAGAAATACATTGTTCGCTTTGCCTTTCATTCTTGGTTTGATCGGGTTATGGTATCAGTTTAAAAAGGATAATAAGAATGCAACTGTTGTAGCATTCCTGTTTCTTCTTACTGGTGTCGCAATCGTGATTTATCTGAATCAAAAGCCTTTCGAGCCTCGTGAACGTGATTACGCTTATACAGGTTCTTTTTACGCATTCGCGATCTGGATCGGTTTAGGCGTGCTTGCTATCTATGATTATCTTCAGCGCAAAGCAAACCAGGTTACAAGTGCTGCTATTGCTACAACTGTTTGTATGCTTGCTGTTCCTGCCTTAATGGCGAAAGAGGAGTGGGATGATCATGATCGTTCAAACAGATACATTGCAAGGGATTTCGCAAGAAATTACCTCGAATCCTGTGCACCTAATGCTATCTTATTTACCAATGGTGATAATGATACGTTCCCACTCTGGTATGCACAGGAAGTGGAAGGTATCCGCACGGATGTGCGTGTGGTTTGTCTTGAACTCTTGAACACAGACTGGTGCATCGATCAGTTGGTTCATAAAGCTTATGAGTCAGATCCGTTGCCTATCACATTCACTAAAGATCAGTATCACCAAGGTGTTAGAGAAGCTGTATTGTTCCACGACAGAAAAGTACAGGGCTTTATTCCTGTTAAAGATCTGATCGAATTCTCAAAAAGCGAAAAACGGGAGGATCAGCTGGAAGTGGCTTCAGGAACTTTCTACAATTATTTCCCAACGAAGAATGTAAGCGTTCCTGTTGACAGCGCAACTGTTGTGAATAACGGAACTGTTCCTAAAGAACTTGCCGGACGTATTGTGAAAAATATGGAATGGTCACTTACAGGAAGCTATATTCAGAAAAACGATCTTATGATCCTGGATATGTTGGCTCACAATGACTGGAAACGTCCTATTTATTTCGCTGCAACAGCACCTGCAAGTTCATACTTAAATCTTGCACCTTTCTTACAACTGGAAGGCCTTGCATACCGCCTTGTTCCGGTTAAGCAGAACCAGCAGGAAGCTCAGCAGGAAACACGTATCGCGACAGAGATCATGTATAAGAACATGATGGATGAAACGAAATTCAAGTGGGGCGGAATGGATAAACCAAATGTTTATCTCGACAATGTATTCCTTCAGTCATGCGCAATGAATATCCGCCAGAGAATGGGAACGCTTGCAATTGCTTTTGTAACAGAAGGTAAGAAAGACAAAGCGATCAAGGTGCTTGATAAATGCGTTGAAGTTACTCCTGAGTATAATGTTCCTTATGACGGAACAATGTTCTCTATCGTGCTTGGATACTATCAGGCGGATGCATTTGAGAAAGGAAGCGTAATAGCGAGAAAAGTGTTTGATAACGCAATAAATAATATCGATTATTATTACAAATTCAACGGGAAAGACCGCGCGGCTTTTGGTACTGATGTTGAACGTGCTCAGGAAACTATTGAGCGTTTGATATACTTCACGGAAATGTTCAAGCAGGATGCAATGAATAAAGAGCTGAGTAACCGTTACAATGAAGTAATGCAGAGATACCAGATGACTCCGGTTTTCTCTAAAGGAAGATAAAAAGAACACATTTTAAATTTCGCCCCCTTCGTTCCGATGGGGGCGAAATTTTTTCGGGTAATTATTAATAAATTAACGCATGTACCTGGTAAGATCATCCTTTCTTGCAAAAAGACTTTACCCAAAGGCTGTATGGAGAGAGAATGCTGCTCATAATAAACTCTTTCTTACCTTTGATGACGGTCCTATTCAGGGTATCACTGATTTCGTGCTCGATACTTTAAAACGCAATAAAATTAAAGCTACTTTTTTTTGTGTCGGTGAGAATATTCAGAAAAATCCTGCGCTTTATCAGAGAATAATAGAAGAAGGACATGTTACAGGTAATCATACTTATAATCATGTGAACGGCTGGAACACACATACAACAGACTATCTTCATAATGTTGCCTATTGTGAGAAAGTGCTATTGGAATATTCCCAGCAAACAGGAGGCAACGATAGTGTCAGATCAATTTCGCTTTTCCGTCCTCCTTACGGAAGATTAAAACGTTCACAATATAGAAGCCTTCTTTCTAATTATAAAATTGTAATGTGGGATGTTCTGAGCGGTGATTACGACAAAAACACTTCACCTGAAAGGTGTTTAAGCAATGTTGTGAATAATGCCAGGAATGGCTCTGTAATAGTGTTTCACGACAGTGTAAAAGCACAAAGAAACATGGAATATGCTTTACCTCGATTTATTGAGGATGCCTTGAAAAAAGGATATGAGTTTGATGTTTTGAAATAGTATTCCTTATCAGTTTGCATTAAATCGTTTCTTTATTCAGCACTAGATTCATAAGATGAGTCGGATCAATTCCCCTCTCGAGAGGGGCAGGGGTGTGTTTTTCTGTTTCAGTGATTAAGTAAATCTCCCTTTAATTCCAGAAGAAATTCATAATGTGAATCGAATCTCTTCCCCTCTCGAGAGGGGTTAGGGGTGTGTTTTTAGAAATTTATTTCGATAGAAGCATGATTCTTTTTAGAAATAAATTCATGAAGTGCAGGAAATCAACTCCATGATGAAGTGCTGAAATGTCGAAGAGTCTGCGAAAGCCGGCCCAATTGTGTCAACAGGCTAATATGACAACTCTTAAATCATCCCTAAAAATTCTTCTCAATATAATCAATCGCCTCTTCCTGAGTTTTAATTGCAAAGTCTTTGTACCTGTCATGCACATCAATTATTTCCTCTATAGCATCCGCGACCAATTCCTTGTTTTCCCATTTTTTTAGATCAGCGATAACAGTTTCCAGGCAGCCTTTCTTGTAAGCTATTTGTCCGAGCACGTGTACTAATGTATTTCTCACACGCGATGTTTTATCGAATTGTAATTCCTTTAGCATGGGAAGAATATCCTGAGGGTGTGTGCGGCCTCTTAATTCTATCCCATGGCAAATCTCTCTGCGGATCTCTTTGTTTTCATGATGAAGGAATTGATTGGCAAATGCCAAAGTTGGAACCGGGTTTTTCTCGCCCATCTTTTTTATGGATCCGATCACAGCATTGCGTACTATGTGATGCTCATCAAAAAGGCCTTGTTTCATAATGTCTGCAACAACATCAAAATGAAGCATGCCTATTTCACCGGCTGCATTAATGCAGGTTTGCCGGGTCTTTTCTTTTTCAGATTTAAAAAGTTCCTGGAGAACAATTAAGATTTTTTGCTGAAGATTTTTATTGGACTTGTAAATCCTTCCGATTGCGAGGTAAGCAGTTTTTCGGATGTAGGTATCCTCGTCTGAGAAATATTCAATGAGCACTTCTTTATTGTTGGAGCTAAGTGCAGATCTTATTCTTTCATTAATAAAAGCAACAAGTTCAACACGCTTTTCTTTGCTCTGATCGTAAAATGCCATTAGTTTCTTCTTAAAGGAATGTATGTTTTATCATTCTCTATCACAATGTGGCCCTGTTCTGATAGGCCTTTAATGATCTCAAAGAATAACTCTTTAACTATTACGTTATCGTTTTTCCAGAAGTGATTGACAGCGGCCTTAGCTGAATCTTCAATTCTTTCGATCTTATGAAAACCCATACGACCGATGTAAAAAATGAGAACGTCTGATTTAAGCTGCATTCGTTCATTCAGGAAAACATCGTTTTGCTTTTTTGCAACAGGATCAGAAGATGAATCAATTCTCTTGATTGCCCAGCCGGAATTATCGTTGAGAGCGCCACAGCTGAATTTCATATTATGTTTTTTTTCGATATACCTTATAAGCGTTCCTGGTGCAGCTTTTCTTTTCCAGTCTTTTTTCTCGAGCAGGACTGCCTCACCTGCTTTTAGGTTTATAATGGAATTAAAAACGTGTGAACTTCTTCCTTTGCCTTTGATAGGAAGCTGCTCATATTCTTCAGCCGAAAGTTTTTTCATTTTGTGAATTATATGTGAAAAACTATTCAAAACTATGAAAAAACTCAATAAAAGCTAATTAAATGTGCATTATTTGTCAAATCAAGAATATATTAATGCTGTTTAAAGACTGTTTAATTGTTGTTTAAATTCCCCCTAAGCAATTAAATAGATTTTAAGGATCGAAAATACTTTCGAACTTGACATACATGGTCAGGAAAAATGGGAATTGAGAAAAAGGAAGCTTTGGAACTCTAAATTATAATTTCCGTAGCATCACCACATATTCCTGCGGAACAAAAAGTTCGTTCCGGCAATAGATCAGCTTGCTTTTCATACACTCTGGAAATGTACTCACGATGCTAAAATTGAAGGGAACAAAGTACTCAGGTATCACACAAACAAGATAAATATTCGATTGCGCTTTTCGAATGAGTTCCGCAACAATGGCTTTTCCTATTCCTTTTCTTCTGCATTTGGTAATAACGCCTAAAGAACAAAGCTCAATGCAGTTGTGGTGTTTTCTTAACCTGCCAAAGCCCAGGACCTTCTCAGATTTCACTGCAGCCACGAATTGATCAGGATGCAGTTCGCGATCATCAAGTTCATACTCCTCAATGTGAAGTTTGATCTTTTCAAATTCTGTCGGGTTTGGAGTGCGGAGTATTAATTTCATTTCAATGCAATAAAAAACAGCTGACAATATACTCATCAGCTGTTTAATTTACTATTTTTTTCTAAAATTTTAGTGGTGATGTCCGTGTTCTCCGTGAACATGTCCATGATCAAGCTCATCCTTTGTTGCAGCACGTACATCAAGAACTTCGCCTGTAAAATGAAGATCCTGGCCCGCTAAAGGGTGATTAAAATCCATTTTCACGAATTCTTCATTGATTTCAAGAACCTGTCCGTACATACGGTTTCCATCGTTATCAACCATTGGTAAAGTAACACCAACTTTTACATTTTCTTCATCAAGTTTGCCGTCTTCACCCTGGAAAGCTCCGATAGGGATCATTACAACATGGTCTTCCTGGCGTGTACCATAACCGTTTGCAGCATCAATAAAGAAGTCGAACTTATCTCCTTTTTTCTTACCATCAAGATTTTTTTCAAAATCAGGTAACAAGCCGCCTGTTCCAAAAAGAAAAACGAACGGATGTTCTGTGCTGGTCTGTTCTACCTGTTCTCCGGTCGATTTATTTTTAAGTGTGTAATTTACCGAAACCACACTGTTTTGTCCAATTGTCATTTGATTATAATTTTTATTAATAATGGGCGCAAAAGTAAGTTAATCAAATAATTAAACCATGAAAATTGTGATTTATTTTCAATTGTGCCCGCCATTGTAGAGGAAGTTTTAACTTTAAGCTTCGAAAATTAAAATGCATGCAATATCCCGGATTGATCCTTAGTAAGCTCCCTAAAGTTGGAACCACCATATTTACCGTAATGAGTAAACTTGCCGCAGAACATAATGCGATCAATCTTTCTCAGGGTTTCCCCGATTTTAACTGCGATGAAAAGCTCACCGACCTGGTAAGTAAGCACATGAAAGCGGGACGTAATCAATACGCTCCCATGCCGGGATTAATGAGTCTGCGCGAAATGCTTGCGCAGAAAACAGAAGAGCTTTACAAAGCCAAATACGATCCGGAAACAGAGATCACTATTACTGCCGGTGCAACCCAGGCTATTTATACTGCTATTACCGCTATTATTCGTGAAGGCGATGAGGTGATCATCTTTGAACCGGCATATGATTGTTATCAACCGGCAGTAGAGCTTAATGGCGGCAAAACAATTTACCTTCAGCTGAAAGCGCCCGGTTATTTCATTGATTGGGAAGAGGTGAAGAAAGTGCTGAGTCACCGAACTAAAATGATCATTATAAATAGTCCGCATAACCCTACCGGAAGTATAATGTCGGCTGAGGATATGAAGCAGCTTGAAAAACTTACCAAGGACTCCGACATTGTCATCATTAGCGATGAGGTGTATGAACATATCATCTTTGACGACAAGTCCCATCAGAGTGTTGCACGTTATCCGAAGCTTGCACAGAGAAGTTTTATCATTTCATCTTTTGGGAAAACGTATCATACCACAGGTTGGAAAATGGGTTATTGTGTGGCACCGCAGAATCTGATGGCTGAGTTTCGCAAGGTTCATCAGTTCCTGGTGTTCTCATGCAACACTCCTATTCAGTATGCGCTTGACGAATACCTTCGCGACAAATCAAACTATCTCGAACTTGGAAAATTTTACCAGGAGAAACGCGATTATTTTATAAAGCAGATAAAGAACTCCAGGTTCGCTTTCACTCCTGCGGCCGGAACTTATTTTCAATTATTGAATTATAATAAGATCACAAAAGAAAAGGAAGCTGATTACGCGATCCGTTTAACAAAAGAATTCGGTATTGCATCAATTCCTATTTCTGCATTTTATCACGAGAAGATCGATAATAAAGTATTACGATTTTGTTTTGCAAAAAAAGAAGAAACGCTTGATAAAGCAGCGGAGATCATAAACAGGATTTGATTGGGATTTTGTTCTGTGTGCTGGTCATCCTGAACTTGTTTCAGGATCTGCGCGATGGATAAGCCAATAGCATTTTTCTGCTGTCATGTCGAGCACAGCCGAGACATCTTGTTCCGGGCGGTGGCCCCAGAAAATAACGAATCAGATCCCTCGGGCAAGCTCGGGATGACATTATAGTCAAGAACTAAATAATCAAAATGAACAACCTCAAAATAACACTCATACAATCCGACCTTCACTGGGAAAGCAAGTCAAAGAACATTGAAATGTTTTCTGAAAAGATAGATACGATCTCTGAACCCACTGATTTAATCATCCTTCCGGAAATGTTTACCACCGGCTTCAGCATGCATCCTGAAAAATTTGCTGAAGGCATGAACGGGATCACAATAGGCTGGATTAAAGACAAGGCAAAAGAAAAAGATTGCGTGATCACCGGAAGTTTTATTTGTGAGGAGAATAACAAATACTACAACCGCCTTGTTTGGATGAAGCCTGACGGGACTTTCAGTCATTATGATAAGAGACATCTGTTCAGCATGGGTGATGAGAACAATCATTATACATGCGGTTATGAAAGGATCATGGAAGAAATTAAAGGCTGGAAGATCTGTCCGCTTATCTGTTATGACCTACGCTTTCCTGTATGGTCCAGGAACGTTGCATCATACCCATACGACCTTTTAATATACATTGCAAACTGGCCTGAAAGAAGATCACATCCATGGAAAACATTGCTGCTAGCACGTGCCATAGAAAACCAGTGTTATGTTGCAGGAGTAAACCGAATAGGAAATGATAACAACGAAATTTATCATTCCGGTGATTCTGCTGTAATTAATCCAAAAGGCGAGATCATCAGCAAAATTCCTCCGCACGAATCATTCATTGAAACGGTGACTTTAAATTATGATGAGCTTTCAGAATTCAGAAAAGTGTTTCCTGTTTTGAAGGATGGGGATAGGTTTGGGATTAAATAAATGTTTGTTAGTACGTCATTGCGAGGGCTTTTCGCCCGAAGCAATCTCATTTCCAATATATTCTCTTTTTCTTTTTTCTTGATAAAAAAGAAACAAAAAATCAAGGCCGGACGATTCCTCCCGCTCTGCCATTTTCAGGAAAACCTACAGCAAAAAAACTGAAGTTTTTGCTAAGGTTTTCACTGAAAATAGCATTCACATCTTGACGACATCGCGTCCAGCCAAGTCTCACCCGCGGCTCCGTGATCACGATTCTTTAAATCATTAATGATATTACGTTATAAAATGGAGGTTGTGCTCAAAGGGTTGAGATTTCTTTTCATTAAGCGATAGCGGTAAATGATTGCTATTAAAATTAAATTGCGGAGTGAGATGATTAGTGCAATAAATTTATCCGCGGTTCTTCTGGAGCAAAGCGTAAGAAGAAATTGCCTTATGAAAAGAAAAGGTTTTTGTAACTTTTTGCCTTCAAAAAGTTTGAAAACGTTTTGGAAAATCTGCGGCTATTAATTGAAAGTGGTTTCGAGAGCCTCAACCACCAAGACATTAGCAATTAGCCGGACACTTTTTACAGCGTTTCTCTGTCTTGAATTTTTTACAGCACTTCTTTTTCTTCTTCAACTCAATTACCTCCGGATAGAAACTCCATAAGCTGCTGATGCTTTTTTCGGTTATTGGCTGTATGTTTAAAAATGGCTGCATATAATATTATATACAACAAAAATACCAGCATAAAATTGCACAGACAATACCTAAATGATGGTATTTATGTATTGTTCATGGATAAAATCAATCGGGAAGCGATAATAATCTGCAACAATTTAAAATCAGTGAATCTGTGGCAGCTGGTTTAGGCTTGTGGCGTTGGTTTCGAGAGCCTCAACCACCTAACACAGCTATCCGTTTTTAATCATAACAATCCGCTGAATCAGCAGCCTGCCCCGATGACATTCGGGGTTCCATCACTCACAGAATGCTACGCTCAATAGCAAAATTATCAACATCAGTAAAGGTTAGCTCAAATTCCTTAATTTTACACTTAGAACAAAAAACAGGAGATTTTATTTAAATTTTTGCATTAACCGGATATTGGCTACAGAAAAATTATGGAAAAAAGGTGGGTGGTAAAGCCAAAAACTGATGAAGCTATTGTAGCGAATCTCGCTCAGGAACTGGGCATTGATAAGGTACTATCAAATCTCCTCGTTCAGCGCGGAATAACAACATTCGCGGAAGCAAAAAAATTCTTTCGTCCTTCCCTTGATGATCTTCATGATCCTTTTTTAATGAAGGACATGGACAAAGCAATTGCCCGCCTGGAAACTGCTATTAAGAACAACGAGAAAATTCTTGTGTATGGCGATTATGATGTGGATGGCACAACTGCAGTTTCCCTTGTTTATACTTTTCTGAAGAATCATCATCCTCAAATCGATTATTACATTCCGGACCGTTACACAGAAGGATACGGGATTTCCTTTATGGGAATTGATTTCGCCAAAGAGAATGGCTTTACCCTCATTATTGCGCTCGATTGCGGTATAAAAGCAAATGATAAAGTGGATTATGCAAAAGAACGCGGAATCGATTTTATAATTTGTGATCACCATCGTCCGGGCGATACATTGCCAAATGCAGCAGCTGTTCTGGATCCGAAGCGGAGTGACTGTTCTTATCCTTTTAATGAGTTATGCGGATGCGGAGTTGGATTTAAGCTGGTTCAGGCATATTCATTAAGGAACAATATTCCTTTTTCTGAGCTGGAACAATATCTTGATCTTACTGCAATTTCAATCGCATCTGATCTTGTCCCAATCGTTGGTGAGAACCGCATTCTTTGCTATTTCGGGCTTCAGCAGATAAATAAAGCTCCTCGCAGAGGAATAAAAGCGGTATTGGAACTTGCTAATATCAAGAAAGAGATCACAATGAATGAGCTTGTTTTCACGATCGGACCGAGAATAAATGCTGCGGGAAGGTTGGAAACAGGACGTAATGCAGTGGCTCTCCTGATCTCAGATAATAATGATCATGCTGCCGAAAGCGGTAAAAGCATTAATATCACCAATACTGAAAGAAGAAGCATTGATGTTACCATCACACAGCATGCACTCAGCATGATTGAAGGCAACATGGAGCTTACAACACGAAAGAGCACCGTTCTTTTTTGTCCGGATTGGCATAAAGGCGTGGTTGGAATTGTTGCTTCCCGCATGATCGAGAAATATTACCGCCCGACTATCATACTTACAGAATCCAATGGTAAGGCTACCGGTTCTGCACGAAGTGTAAAAGACTTTGATGTATATGATGCGATTGAAGCCTGCAGTGATCTCCTGGAGCAGTTTGGCGGACATAAATACGCGGCAGGATTAACATTGAAGCTGGAGAACCTTGCAGCATTTCAGCAAAAGTTTGAAGAAGTGGTTTCTTCTACCATCCAAGATCACATGCTGATCCCGGAGATTGAAATAGATGAAGAGATTGAGCTTAGTGATATCACTCCTAAATTTTTCCGCATTTTAAATCAGTTCTCACCGTTCGGACCCGGAAATATGTCGCCAGTGTTTATGGCTAAAAACTTGGTGGATAAAGGCGGAGTTCGCATTGTCGGCAATAACCATTTAAAAATGGACATTCATTGCATTGAAAAAGATGAGCTGTGTTTTCCTACCATTGCTTTTTCACAAGCCAAACATTTTGATGATGTTCTTCGTAAAAAGCCTTTCAGCGCCTGCTTTTCAATTGAAGAAAATGTTTTTAACGGAAGTGTTTCTTTACAGTTGAATGTAAAGGATATGAAGATTGAGGGGTAGTTTTTTTTTGACAGGTTTTAATAACCTACGGTACACCGTAGTTTTGATTTCAGAAAAACCGGAAAAGAAGAAGGTATAAGTACCTAAAAAGAGATATACAGCCTTCTTAAGCAGTAGTGGTCATATAAACTGTTTTCATGAGGAAAAGAGAAAGCACTTAATTACTCTTAGTAACTATGCTACTTTAATTTGAGATGAGAACCTTTCGTGCGAATGTACCAGCAGCAGTTTTAATACTCAAAAAGTACACACCATTGGGTTGATTGCGAATGTCAATTTGAACGAAATTCGAATTCGACATTTCGGTGTACAATGTTTCTCCTAATAAGTTTCGGATTTTCAATTCTAATATTTTGGTTTCAGAATCTATCATCAATAAACCATCAGAAGGATTTGGGAAAACTCTAGGTGTATTGCTTTCTCTATTTGTTCCCTGAATACTTGTTACAATGCTCCCATTTTGCACATTAAGAGAAAAGCCAGTATTACGTATTATGTTTCCCGAAGTGTCTTTCCCGATAGTGTGGCAATAAGTACATGTATCACCCAACCCGCTATAAATTGTCATACATACATTATAGAGAGAGTCTACCTGATAATTGTGGATAGGAGAATTTAAAGTGGATATATTTCCATCACCAAAATCCCACAGGTAACTTATTGCTGTTGCTGTTGTCGCAGAGTCAACTGTTAAAGTAAAAGTATTCGAAGTACTGTCATAAGCGGTTGAATAAAATGCTGGAACGAGAGTAACGTTAGTAGTTACAATACTATCTCCACAACCAAGAATAGAACTGAGAGTATCTATATAAATTCCACTGGATGAATACGTATGAGTACCAATAGTTACAAAGGAACCTGGGCATATGCGTAAAGATTGGATTGTAGCATTAGGTATCTTGCATACCTTAAAGACCGTTCCAACGCTATTAGACCCACCATTCCTTGCCGTTCCATATAGGTAGTGCCCATCAGAAATAAGTGAACCATAAGGATTGCTTCCAGTTACATTTTCATCTAAATTAAACACCGTGGTAAAATCACTCCCATCAGGTTTGATTCTAAAAACCACTCCAAAAGAATTAAGGCCGCCCCATTTGGAAAGCCCATATAAATCTGTTCCATCATATATCAGAGACCCTAATGGATTTGTAGGATCAGGTGAAAAACCAAAATCATGTAATTTAACGAAGTCAGTTCCATCCATTTTAATTTTAAAAATAGTCCCTACGGTATTAATACCACCATTTTCTGTCAAGCCATAAAAATAATTACCATCAGTAACTAAAGAGCCACCTGGCCATCTACCTGTTAAGTAGTCTTCAAACTCGAAAATTTTTAAATATCCGGTTCCATCTGGTTTTATTTTAAAAATAGTTCCATCACCATTAACTCCGCCTTCCCTTGTTAAACCATACAAAAAAGTCCCATCTGAAATTAATTCCCCTTTTGGAATTCGGCCGTTTGATATACCAGTAAAATTTAGAATTCTAGAATAGCCTGAGCCATCTGGCATTATTTTAAATATTGTCCCTTGGCTATTAGTACCACCAAACATCGTCATACCATATAAAAATATTCCATCATCATAAAACCCTCCTGATGGATTAAACCCATCTGGATTGGTGCCGAAATCCCTTAGCTTCACAAAGTTAGTTCCATCAGACATTATTTTAAAAGCTACCCCCGAATTATTAATTCCTCCGAACTTGGTCATTCCAAATAATTCGGAGCCACGAATTAACAGGGTGCCTTCAGGACCCTTACCATCAGCGGTGCCGCTAAAATCATATAACTTAAGATAATTGCTTCCGTCAGGTTTAATTTTAAAAATAGTTCCATAATTATAAGATCCACCCTCGGATGTCATTCCATAAAGAAATACTCCGTCTGATACAAGTGAACCAACCGGACGTCCACCATTGACAGAATAGTCGAAGTCCAATAATTTGGTATATTGAGCTTTTGACACGATAGTACTTAAAAATAAAAAGAGAAAAGTAAGCTGTTTCATTAACAATGCAATTAGGAGTAAGTGAAGTGCAAATTTAAATAACAATTCGCACTTTAGCTAGGTATTATTGGTATTTAGGAGGCATTTCAAGTGAATCAACTAGATTAGAGGTTATCCAGGAATAACACTAATCTATGCAGATAAACATCCCGCTTATCGATAAAATACTTGATATTTAACCAGGACGCTGGAACACCATCGCTACACATTTTGTGATGCCTTGAGATCTGTTTCCGTTAGATTAAACTTAAAATCAGTCGGAAATAAATCCATATTTCTACGAACAGCCTGTTTTAAAGCTCTGTTTTCAACACAATAAAGTACAGCGAGATCTATATCTAACATCACTTTGTGTTCTCGGATATAATAAATTTGATTAAGGATCTTCTCTTGAGAATTAATGAGAGCGGTATTGGCTTTGGTCATAAAAAAGCTTGAGCGTATTGTTGTTTAAATATATTGAGTAGGGTATCACAATTTGTGATACCCTACATTTTTTCTTAAAGATTCAATTTTGGCTCCTCAAGCGTATAAAATTATGTGTTAATGGAAACTCTACTTCTTTTTCAACAGAAAAATAAAATACAGCAAACTAAAAACTAAGAATATAATATTAACAACGCCTGCAAATGCTGGACCTCCTTCAGGCCAGAGCTGACCGAGAAGTACAATGAAGTTAAGTACTACAAGTAAAATAAGAATCGCTCTTTCTTTTTTCATCTCTCTTTGTTTATAATAATTTTCGCTCTGCCAATTTTACCATCAGCAGAAACTTTAAGCAGTAAATATATTCCGGATGGAATTCCTTCAAGTTGAAGTGTAAAATAATTTCCCATCATCACTTCATTCGGAGTAATCCTGAATGATCTGCCTGTCATGTCGTATAGCTGAAACTGGGCATAATCAAATGCACCTGCAGCTTCATTTGAAATATTTATGTAATTATTTGTTGGATTCGGATACACAAAAAGATCATAAATGGAATTGTCTTCAATTGAGCAATCAAAGCTCCAGCCATCCATCTGCTCAATTGCCCATTCTCTTTGAGACTGAATAAAAGGGTAAATGCCGGGGTAACGAAGTCGTAAAACAAATGATGAATGTGTTATTGATACTTCATCCAAGTTATCCTCTGTCAGTGATTTTTGAAAGGATGCATAAGAGTTGTATTTATATGGATCTGCGTAATAAGCCGCATCAATTAAGTTATGTCTGTCGAGTATAAACTTCCCTAAATGATCTATTGTAAAATTGGAATTGATAAGTTCACATGAATAGTTCAAATATTCCTGCTTGTATTCTTCTATCTCAAATATCCTAGCCAGCAATGGCCTTTCATCAAATTTGTTGGCGGGTACAAGATAGCCGGTAAGTAAAGATGTTCCACTGATAACTTTTATATCCTGGAAAGATTCGTTCATGTCCCATGGTATCCAGCGGATCTTTCCATCCGGGTGATCATACATAAAATAATTATTTCCGCCTCCCCAATAACTGTCCCAGCTGCGAACCATCTTCTCAATTGCAAGGATCTTCAAATATGAATGAATATCAAATCTCGCTTCGAACTTTTGTTTGAAATCTGCAGAGTGATCATTATTGATAAGATCAATAAAACTGATGATGCCTGTCCAGTCATTTAATGTTTCATTCGTAGTTAATTTCAATCCCTGGTCTTTGTATCCTTCTTTTTCAGGCCCCAGCCAGTTCAATGGAACACTTGCTCCCCTGTCGGTTTTGTAAAGGTTGCCATCATTATTAGCGCTTGTATAATGAAGTTTTAAAAAAGCTTTATCCACATTTTCAATAGCTGTATATAAACCAATGTATTCTCCGTTCACCCAAAGTTTGGTAAAGGATGTTCGGGAGGCAACAAGTCCTGCATCGCGGAATAACTTAAAGCAGATGGCATCATGCAGAAGTGAAGGGTCATTGGTAAAGTTATTAAGGTTTAGTTTTTTTAATCCGTCAAATTCCTGGTCTGAATATTCATCAAATGAAATTTTGAATGGTTTCTTTTTTCCAAAGTTCACCAGGCTGTTTGAGGCATTTCCTTTTTCCCTGAAACCACAATTGTTTAATCTTACACCATCCCATGTGATGTCGCATTTGTGATATCTCTCCGGATAAAGATCCGGATTGGCCATGTTAAGGTCAAAGTCGTGTTCCAGCGTATCGAACCAGTTTGGAAGGTCTGTTTCAATATACAGCGTATGCAAAACAGTATCATTGAACACCTGTGCTCCGGACTGGGCAAAAACGAATGAGCTTAAAAAAAGCAAAAGATATGTTAGTCTTTTTTTCACCTGCGTGGAAGACGATGTTCGTTATTAAGTGTATTGTAATATTTTTTGAAATTCCTCTTCATGAAATGAATTCCTATTGTAGTATTTATTCCGGCATTGCTGTTTTTGTTTGCAAGATTGAATTGTAAACCAAGTTTAAAATGAATACGCAGATGTTCGTTTAGTTTACGTTCAAAGCCTGTAAAAGGCTCCATGGTGAGTTGTGGGCCATTGTTGTATTCAACATTCATGAAGTTTAGTTCAGCCCCGGTAAAGAAAGCATTCTTACGCAGATATGTGCTTGCACCAAGGTATCGTTGAAATCCAAAACCGTATTTGGTAACAGAATATGGTTTGCCGTTCACATATCCGATCTGGAAGTAAAAGAGTTTTGTTCCTCTTAATGTAAATCCTGCTTTGACTTGAAACCCTACATTTTCAGCTGCAAAGGGTTCATTCCTGAAAACAGAGAAGTAGGGAACTTTATAATAACCGATGTTTGTTCCGATCCAGAATGTTTTTAATTTTTTACCCTGTATTGTATCCACAGCCTGCCATGGAATGATGCGGATTGATTCATCCACCTGGCGGATCTTAATAATTGCAGAATCTACTTTAATGATTGTTCCTGTCTGTGAATTTCCGTCTTTCAGAACTATTTCATCAGTCAGGAATTTCTTATAGTTCATACAGCCGCTTAGCAGCAGTATAGTAGAAAACAAAAAAATAGTTGATTTGTAATATTCTTTCATTCGAATGATTTAGTTGAGCTTATGCTCATGAAATATATTTCCGGAAAACTATTTTAAAATAATCCTTCCAAGCATTGCATTAAAGATCTTTTTTGCTTCCAGCAATTGCTGCTGTGTCTGCATCAGTGTAAGCATTTCATCTTCAGGCGGATTTTCTTTCAATCGTTTTTGATTATCCTGGATCATCATCTCAAGCTTCCTGCTTTTTAAAGCATAGATCGCATTGTAAATGCTTTTCTTAAGAACATCCTCTTCAAATGTGATAAATATATCATGCTGCTCCCAATTGGAAAGCTGGTAAGGAGAGCTGAGCAGATCAACTGTTAATGAGCAGATCGCGATATTTTCATGATTTATGAAATGCTTCTGGCTTGGAATTGTATGGTATTTTTCAAGACTCTCATTGTATTCATTCAGCACACTGTTGTAAACTAAATTTTCCAACGTAATATTATCATGCTGAAGTTCGTGGAGAATCAATTCCGCGACAGTGATCTCAGCTTCAGTTGGATTCCCTTCTTCATCCTCACTCGCGATCTTCACGATCTTATCACCATAATTGATCATGATGCGGATGATATCGCGCTCCTGAAATTCCGCGTCAAAAACGGCATTTTCCTTTTTAGGTTCAAGAGTTAATAGCGATTCAACCTGGGTTTTATTTTCGGTTGGTGCAGGGGAGTTTTGTTTTTCATTAAAGCGTTTTGTCCTGAATTTATTCAGCTCACTGAGCAATATTTGTTCATCAACTTCCATGATGCGGCTGCATTCACGGATATAAACGGAACGATAAATTGCATCTGGAATAAGCGCAATACTTTGAACAATGCTGACAATAGCTTCCGCCTTTTTTAAAGGATCATTCTTAATATTTTGTTTTATAAGAAGCTCCGCCTTGTATTCAATAAAGTTTTGTGCTTTGTCCTTAATAAAATTCTTTAGTTCTTCTGTAGTTACTTTTTTCGAATAGGAATCCGGATCATCTCCGTCAGGAAATAAAAGCACCTTTACATTCATTCCTTCTTCAAGAAGAAGATCAATACTTTTAACTGTTGCTTTGATTCCTGCATCATCACCGTCAAATGAAATGGTAATATCATTTGTTAAACGCTGGATCTCTTTGATATGTCCTGCCGTTAATGCCGTTCCGCTGCTGGCAACAACATTCTCAACTCCTGCCTGGTGCAATGCGATCACATCGAGATAACCTTCAACAAGGAAACAGAATTTCTCTTTAGCAATTGCTGCTTTGGAATGATATAAGCCATACAGCACATCACTCTTGTGATAGATCTCTGTTTCGGGAGAGTTTACATATTTGGATGTTTTCTTATCTGTGCGAAGAGTCCTTCCGCCAAAAGCGATCACTCTTCCACTCTTGTTGTGGATAGGAAACATAACCCTTCCCCAGAATCTGTCTACGTATTTATTTTCAACTTTCGGAGCAGTATTTTCGATCTGCTGTTCAGTTCCCGGTTCAGGTTCATTCCTGTATTCTATGGTTAATCCGCTCTTTACAAGATATTCTATTTTATATCCTGTAGCTAAAGCGATATCAGTAAATGCAGTGCGGTGATTTATGCTGTAACCCAGCTGGAATTTCTGAATGATGTCTTCACGAAGCCCACGTTCTTTAAAGTATCCCAGCCCCACAGATTTTCCTTCATCGGTATTATACAGGTTTTCAGAAAAGTGTTTTTGAGCGTAAGAAGAAACAACGAGTAGACTTTCTTTATCGCTTTGAAATTGTGTTTCTTCAGGACTAAGCTCCTTTTCAACTATCTCAATATTGTATTTCTTCGCCAGTGCACGCAAAGCATCGGGGTAGGTAAGCTTTTCAAGTTCCATAAGGAAATTGACTGCATGGCCGCCTTTACCACATCCAAAACACTTGTAAATGCCTTTAACAGGAGAAACATAGAAAGAAGGGGTCTTTTCATTATGAAAAGGACAGCATCCTATAAGATTAACACCGCGCTTTTTCAAAGAAACATGGTCAGCGACCACTTCTTCAATACGCACAGCGTCAAATATCTTGTCTATGTCTTCTTTCTTGATCAAGGGAGTTTTTTTGGGAATGCTAATTTACGAAATTTTTACCACGGAGGCACTGAGAACACAGAGAACCACAGAGAAAAATTGATAAATAAGAATGGAGCAGCTGAGAACCACGGAGAGAAGGCGTTCGGTTTTCTAGAAAGTTCTTTTGGAGCAGTTTGTCATCCCGAGCTTGTCCGAGAGATCTTATTCTGTGTGTGTGATATAAATTTATGATTTGAGAAAACAACCAATAAAAAAGCCTGACAAATAAGTCAGGCTTAGTGTTTCTTAGTGGCCTCAGTGCCTTAGTGGTAAATCTTTCTTATTTCGCATTAAGCCTCGCCATTCCCTTCAAACTCTCCTCATTATTCGGATCAAGCTTCAATGACTTTTTATAATAAGCTCTTGCTTGTTCTTTCTGCCCCATCAGGCGGTATGTTTCGCCAAGACCGTGATAAGTACTTGCTGATTCAGGATATTGTGATTCATTGAACTTAAACATTTTGAATGCTTCTTCTGTTTTTCTTGCCTTCAATAACTGATATGCAAGATCATTAAAACGATCATCTCCGGCTACCCGTGGAGCATCAGGTGCAAGTCCGCTAAGCTCTGTTTGAACAGCCTTCACTTTAGTGATAAAATAATCAAATGGGATCACACCTTCAACAAGATCATTTTCATATTCGGAAAGACAATTTCCTAAATAACTGCATTTGTCTTCAGGAGAGCACTGGCATTGAGCATAAGAATTATACATCCTGTCTCCGTCAATCAAATAAACCGAATCAGTCGGCATTACAAGTGCATCAAAATTGGTGAAAGCTGCCAATACTAACTGTGAATAATTCTGTGATGAATTTTTAAATCCACCGTAAGTCGTCTGCCATACTTTTTGAATAAGCTGCATTCCGCCTTCAGTTGGTTTGATCTTACGGATAACTCCGGCTACGTTTCCGGCACCTGCGTGATAAGAATGCATCACAAGTAAACGGAACCAAAGATCAGTTTCGTTGTATGGGACATGTGCACTATCCAGCATTGCACGTGTGTAAGGAATGCAGATACGGCTAAGCAGGCGGGATGCCCCGTAAGCAGCACGTTCAAGATCGGTACGTTCATCAATTGTTTTTGTAACTTTAAGTCCCTGTGCACGTGCAACAGATTTCATAAGCTGAAAAGGACCATTAGCACCAACACATGATTTTGTATTGCTTTTTCCCGGACTTTCAATAAGTAAAATTGCCTGTGCATACCACGGGTCAACGCCATTCTGACTGAATACTTCGATCGCTTTGCTGATGGTAGGCATTACCTTTTTAAATTCATAAAAATCTTTTTTACCTGTGGTAACTAACAGGGAAACACTATCCGGAAGCTGGTGGAATTTACGAACGCTGTCTTTATATAATGCATGCTGAGCATCATTCTGCTTATTCCATTGTTTTAAATTGATCCTGTCAAGAACCTGGCGGGTACTTCCAATATTTACAACAGCTGAATCCGGAGTAAGGTTCATGATCTGCTGCCAGAACTGAGCCTGCGGAAGCATATGCCATCCTTCTCTGAAAAGGACTTCATCATTCATGAATCTCATCGGAACAACGCCATTGTAGCTCACTACATATCTTTCGATTGTAGATGCTGACGCAACTGAAGGCGGGCTCGCTTTTTTGTCACCGCTTGGAGCAGGAGGAGCAAAAGCGGTAATGCTGATGCTGAATATGAAAACGGATGATATAAGGAGTAATTTTTTCAAAGCTTTGTGTTTTTAATTTTTATAAAAGTAATACCTCTAATTTACGATTTTCAGAAGCCGTTTCCAAACTTTTTAACAAACGTTTTCAACAATTAGATATTGTAACGAGCTTAATCTGATTAGGTTTCAGAACATATACGATTCTCTAAAAAAAAGTACCAGCAAAAAAATTAATCGGGCCGAAAGGTCGAAATATCAGGAAATTCAGCCTATTGGACAGGAATGGTTAAGAAAGGAGGAAAGAACTTGTTGTATAATTTATTTCATTACTTTTGTTCGCGAAAATTAAAAACAAGAATAATGGCAACAGACAGATTTGAAGCTCATGATTATTATTTAATGGATGTTGCTGAAGTAGGTGCCTTTGGTCCGTATATCCCAACAGAATATGGTGGGGCAGGACTTGATCAGATCTCTTACGGTTTGATCATGCAGGAGTTGGAGCGTGGGGATAGCGGATTACGTTCTACAGCTTCTGTTCAGAGCTCATTGGTTATGTTCCCGATCTTTACATACGGAACTGAAGAGCAAAAACGTAAATACCTTCCAAAACTTGCTGCCGGTGAAATGATGGGATGTTTCGGTTTAACCGAGCCTGATCATGGTTCAAATCCTTCCGGTATGATCACCAACATCAAAGATAAAGGCGATCATTATTTATTAAATGGAGCTAAAATGTGGATCTCAAATGCTCCTTTCGCTGATATTGCGGTTGTTTGGGCAAAAGATGAAGCAGGAGATATTCGCGGTTTAGTCGTAGAAAGAGGAATGGAAGGCTTCACAACACCTGAAACTCATGGTAAATGGAGCTTACGTGCAAGTGCTACCGGAGAGTTGGTTTTCGCCAATGTAAAAGTCCCGAAAGAAAATATCTTCCCTACAATAAAAGGGTTAAAAGGCCCATTGGGTTGTCTTAACAGTGCACGTTACGGTATTGCCTGGGGTGCTATCGGAGCAGCAATGGATTGTTATGATTCTGCGTTACGTTACTCAAAAGAGCGTATCCAGTTCGGAAAGCCTATCGGAGGATTTCAGTTAACACAAAAGAAACTTGCCGAAATGATCACTGAGATCACCAAAGCGCAATTGCTTACCTGGAGATTAGGGGTGCTGAAGAATGAACACCGCGCAACGCCTGCACAGATCTCTATGGCAAAACGTAATAATGTGAACATGGCTCTTCAGATCGCGCGTGAAGCACGTCAGATTCACGGTGGTATGGGAATCACAGGAGAATATCCTATCATGCGTCATATGATGAACCTTGAATCGGTAATCACTTATGAAGGAACTCACGATATCCATTTATTGATCACAGGTATGGATGTAACAGGTATCAACGCATTCCAATAATCTTATTATTTCTTATTCAAAAAAGCACCTTTCCGAAGGTGCTTTTTGTTTTTATAGAGTGATAGGATCATTCCAAACCGTTTCAATTACTAATATTAAATGCTTTTAATATTTCCGGATGTGTGTTTAAATTTTACTTTTGTTTAAACTGAACACTCTGAATGGAATACCTTGGCTATTTCGCTGCCGTTTTAATTGGAATATCATTGGGATTGAATGATTGGTGTGATCAGTTATGTTATAAACGGATTGGTTTGTTTTCGTACAGTCCTGGTTTTCGGAATCCCTTCCGTAATAAGTGTATTTCTCACACGAAAATATCTTCTACATGCAATTCCTGATCACATACTGACAATAGGAGGCTTTGAGATCACAAAGGATGCACTATTAATGATCCTGCTTGCAGTTCTGATGCTGGCTGCATCTTTCTCCATGCTTAAAAAGAATACGGTAATTAAAGTGGACAGGGAAAGATCCAACCAGGAATATCATTCTTTCCTCATATTACAACAGGGAATTTTAGTAGGATCACTTGTAGGACTTGTAGGAGCCGGAGGAGGCTTTTTGATCATTCCCGCACTGGTGATACTTGCTAAATTACCAATGAAAAAAGCTATCGGGACTTCTCTTGCAATTATTACTTTAAATTCCACAGTAGGGTTTTTAAGTGATTTCAGATCACATCAGTTCGACTGGGCCTTTATTTTCAAGTTTTCAGCATTTGCAGTTACAGGTATCATTATCGGAACATACCTTGCCAAACATGTAAGCAGCGCGAAACTTAAACCCGCTTTCGGATGGTTTGTGCTGATAATGGGAATTTATATCATCTCCAAAGAATTGTTCCTCCAAACCACCTGATTTTGATCAGTATTTCTTAATAAGAGAGGATTATCGTATTTTTGCAATAAATAAAATCAAAGATGTACATCGAGCAACTTTATACTTCCTGCCTTGCTGAAGCGGCATATTATATAGAATCTGACGGAGTAGCGGCTATAATAGATCCATTGCGTGAAACAACGCCTTATATAGCTTTGGCTAAAAAAAGGAACGCAACCATAAAATATGTGTTTGAAACACACTTCCATGCCGATTTCGTATCCGGCCATATCGATCTGGCGCGCGCCTCCGGTGCTTCCATTGTTTATGGACCAACAGCAGAAACAGGTTATGAGACTTATGTTGCAAAAGACAATGAGATCTTTGAGATCGGTAAGATCAAAATTAAAGTATTGCATACTCCCGGTCACACGCTCGAATCTTCCTGCTTTTTGCTGATGGATGAGAATGGCAAGGATCACGCTATTTTTACGGGTGACACTCTTTTTGTAGGTGATGTCGGAAGACCTGATCTTGCAATAAAAAGCGATCTTACCGTGGATGATCTCGCAGGTATGCTTTATGATTCCCTTAATAGCAAAATAAAGCCATTAGCTGATGAAGTGATCGTTTATCCTGCGCATGGAGCCGGATCATCATGCGGAAAGAATATCGGCAAGGAAACATTCTCAACTATCGGGCAGCAAAAAAAGCTGAATTACGCAATGCAGCCGATGAGTAAAGAAGAGTTCGTGAAAGCTGTTACGACCGGACTTACAGAAGCTCCTCAATATTTTGCGTTAGATGCAACATTAAATAAAAAAGGATATTCTAGCATTGATGAAGTATTGAATAAAAATACGGTTGCTCTCTCTGTAACTGAATTTGAAGCGGAAATAAATAAAGGTTCAGTAATTCTTGATGTAAGAACACCGGATGAGTTTGAAAAAGGATTTATTCCTGATTCGGTGAATATCGGATTGAATGGTCAGTATGCCCCATGGGTTGGATCATTATTGAATCCAAATGTTCCTTTGATCCTCGTTACAGATGAAGGAAAAGAAACGGAAGCAGTCCTTCGTCTTGCGCGTGTTGGTTATGAAAAGGTAAACGGTTATCTGAAAGGCGGTTTCAACTCCTGGAAAAATGCAGGTAAAGCTGTTGATACAGTTCAGAGTATTACTGCAACGGATTTTGCTGCAAAGTTGGAAAGTAATCCTGAGTTAAACGTGCTTGATGTGCGTAAACCCGGAGAAGTCGAAAGCGGAATGGTTGAAGGTGCGAATCATATTTGTTTATCGGGTTTGCAAAAAGAATTAAATGCACTTGATAAAAACAAACAATATTATATTCATTGCGCTGGCGGTTATCGTTCAATGATGGCTGCTTCAATATTGAAGAAGAAAGGATTTGATAATGTCATTAACGTATTAGGCGGAATGGGTAAGATCAAAGAAACCGGATTAAAATTAGTACAGCCAATTTCATCATTATAAAAAATTTAAGAATATGAAAAAAAGTATTTTTCTGTTATTAGCTATTATCTCTGTTAGCTTTGCCAATGCACAGTCAGGGTCTCCTAAAGTTGTCACTAATCTTTCAGCAGAAAGATTCAAGGCTGCATCAGAAAATGATAAGTCAGGAGTAATCATTGATCTAAGAACTCCGGAAGAGATCAAACAAAAAGGTTCTATCAAGGATGCGGTGTTGATCGACTATCTTGCAAAGGATGCAGAAAAGAAGATCGATCAGCTTGATAAAAATAAAACCTATTATGTGTATTGTGCGGGTGGTGGCAGAAGCGGGGAGTGTGCCGAATACATGGAAAAGCATGGATTCAAACGTGTTTACAATCTGGAAAAAGGATTTTCTGAGTGGATCACGAAAGGATTTCCTATTGAGAAAAAATAAAAAAGTATCGACAGATTAATTTTATTCTTCTTTTTCTGCCGGTTCTTTTTCTTTGTTATTCTTTTCTTTTATCTCATCAAGGGTTTCATATAAAAGTTCCGCATCTATTTTTCCAATGATCTTGAACTCTGTTCTCCGGTTGATCTGGCGGCCTTCAGGACTATCAGTTCCATCAGGTTTTTCATTCGGAACTAACGGAATAGTCTCACCATATCCTTTTGCTACAAGTCTGTTTTTATCAATTCCGATTGAGGTTAAATAATTCACCACTCCTTCAGCTCTTTTTTGTGATAAGCGCATATTGTAAACATCTGTTCCTTTATTATCCGTATGGGAAGAAAGCTCTACTATTATTTGAGGATTCTTTTTCATCAGAACGAAAATCGTAGTATCAATAATTGTTTCTGATGCCGCTGTTAATTTCGCACTGTTAAATTCATAATTCAGGCTGGGAATAATGATCGGCTGTTTTGGTATCTTTTCCAGCTCCAGATTTCTTTTGAGTGTATCTGATTTCTTAATGTGTTTAGTGGACACCATCACTGTATCATTAAAATAATCTTCTCTTCCGGCTTCGATGATATATTCCATTCCCGGTCTCAACTGTATGCGGTAATCACAATTGGTGGTCTTTATTTCTTCAGAAAGATATTTGTCTTCACCATTTACAATGTATACACTCAGTTTTACATTGTCCAGGCAGTCTTTTGTTTTTTTATCTGTGATCTTACCGATACAGATCAATTCAATAAAATCTGTGTAAGCAAATTCATAAATATCATCGCAGCAGGTGGCATTATATAATGATTGTCCCCCAACCCTGTTAGAAACAATAAAGCCTCCTTTCGCATCAGGTTTTATGGCAAAGTCCAGGTCATCTGCAAACGAATTGAGCGGAAGGCCTAAGTTCACTGATGGTTCCCAGGCATTTAATTCACCTTTGGATCTATAAAGATCTAATCCTCCGATATTCGCTTTTCCATCAGTGCTGTAATAAAGTGTCTGAGTTTTTACATCATAGAACGGAGTTGTTTCTGTTCCCACAGTATTGATCTTGTTGCCGGCATTCTTTGGAGCTTTAAATGTTTTCTTTCGTGCGTCATATTCTGAATACCAGATATCAAGCCCGCCACGTGTTCCGGGCCTGTCGGAAACAAAATAAAGAACTTCCTGATTTTTTTTAGAGCTTCTTCCTATCGTAGGATGGGTTGAGGTGTAACCGGATTCGTTGATCTGCTCATCCATCAATTTCGGCTCCGACCATTGATTCCCTTTTTTCTCGCAATAATAAATTTTACAAATCATTTTATATTGCCAGTTCTGTTCACAACGTGTAAAATAAAATTTGCTGCGATCAAGTGAAAAAGTTCCGTTAGCAACATTTATATCTTTGCTGTTAAAAGGCCCTTCCAGCTCACCTTTAAAGATCCAGTCCTGATCTTTTTTCTCTCCTACATAGAATTTTCGCACGGGCAAATTCATAGTGTCAACCGCCTTTGCATCATAAAACTTTGCTTCGGTTTCTCTTAACGAACCGAAAATCATTTCTTTTTCAGATACAGGTATAGGTGAGAAGTCGATGTGAGGATTATTAATAGCTTTTCCAATCGTTGAGACAATAACTTTTGGAACGGAGTCTTTTATCGCTAAAGCCAGGTCACATCCTTCGATCTCTGTTTTATATAATTTCTTGAGACGATCATCATTAACATTCTTGCTTTGTTTTTTAAACTTCAGCAGATTTTCTTTTGCTTCCTTATGCTTGCCATTTGCCTTTTGCATCTGTGCGAGATAAAATAAAGCTTCAGGATATTTTTCGAAATTGTCTTTGCATACCTGATCATAATATTTTTCCGCTTCAGTATAATTTCTTGTGTAACGGTATAATTCTGCAATGTTGAACTGATTCTTAATATTGGCAGGTGCGAGGGTTATCAGCTGTTTATAATATTCAAGAGCAAGATAAACTTCTCCGGTTCTTTCTGCTTCTTTTGCGAGATTTTTTAACTGTCCCTCTTTTTTTTCATCTATTTGAGGAATGCTTTGAGCGCGCACAGAAATGAAACCGGCAATGAATGAAAGTAGGAATAAATACCTTAACATAAGATTCGATTTTAATACCTGTCGCAAGGCAATGCTGTAAATTTAGGTTTCAGGCTTGGAGCGGTATAAATAAGCGAAACTTCAAATGAGCTTCGTCTTTTAACGTTATCACTCAATGAAGAAACATTTATATCATAACTGAATCCCAGGTCTATCTTTTTAAATCTGCATCCAACTACAGGTATAGCAGCATCGAGTGTACGCTTAATCCCATGCCTGTAATAAACGCCCGCAAAGATCGAAGAAATGGTTTTATTAGGTAATTTATATCGTATGTTGGTTCCTAACACCATGTCATTGGCATTTGTAGTCCACATCCATAACCATTTTGGCTGGATCGTTATTTTGTCTGATAACAGATAATCAACTTCAGCATGAAACACTTTTCTTGATCTTAATCGTTCGGTGTAATCATCAAAGTACGTATCCTTAGGACGATTAATATGATTCAATGCAAAGCCTATTTTAGGTTCAAGCTTTCCGAATTTTTTGTTCCACTGAAATCCAATGTTGAGATCAAAAAAGTTTTGTGACTGGCTGATGGTTGTTTCCTGGTTCGAGATGCTTTGGTTGAATGAACCATCAGGGTAGTCCCATTGTACAGGAAAAGTTTGTTTTGAAAGATCTGTTTTTCTGAAAACCATTCCGGGCTGCAAACCTAATCTGAAGGTATGTCCTTTATAATTGTAGCCATAACCTGCGGATAACTGTATCTTGGTTGTAACCTGATTGAATCCGGTAAATTCATCACGGGCAAACATAATTCCTGCATCAATCTCGTGTGAATAATAATGAAATGATTTATCGAAGGATGCAATGTAAGTGCTTAAGGGATCAGAAATTTCTCTCCACTGGTTCCTGTAATTTCCCGCAGCTCTGTAATCACCTTCAAAATCACCAACCTTAGCGGGATTTAATAAATGATCAGAAGCATAGAATTGTGACAAATGAATATCCTGAGCAAAGGAAGAAATGCTTAAAAAGAAAAAGAAAAGTAAATTGTTAAATCGTTTTCTCATTTACCACATTCCAATTTGGGTAAGATATACTTTAGCCATCTTCATGTATTGATCATGAGTGAATCCACAGGCACAATTGTCGGGATAATACGACATGATGTTTCCAACCATTGGATCATAAAAATCGCCATTGGCATCAGTAAGCATAGAAATAAATCTGCAGTTTCCATTTACATAACTGTTCGGACTAGTTCCTACTACAAATGGATCAGAAGGAGTATCACAGATCTGATCACCGGCTGTTAAGCAATTAGCTCCGTTGACAAGTTCGGTTCCGCTGCCTTCGAATGTATGTTCCAGCCCGAAGTAATGTCCCATTTCATGCGCGAGGGTTTTAGAAGTTGATCCAACACAGCTGGCTAACTTTTTAATTACTACTCCTTCAGCGTTGAGGTTCGTAATACAGCCAAGTCCTGCAAATCCGCATGCCCCGGCAACAGGTGCCTGAATATCTTCTACATAGTAAAGATTGATGCGGTTCTTTACATTGTATAAGATCTGCATCTCTTCCCAATTCTCATCTTTAATAATATTATATAAAGAATTATGAATGTAACGGAATTCGCAAACTTCAAACGATACACAAATAGGTAGAAATCTTTTATTAAGGGAGTCGACATTCTCAAGGATCTGTGCTTCTGTGATACCTGCCGCAGGACTGTTATCCATAACGATATGAACAACGATAGAGAAGGTCTTGTCAATACACGGAAGCCTTTCCTGCGTTTGAGCGCAAATGGCAAGCGGAATAATGAGCAGAAGAGTTGAGATTAAATATTTCATTGTGATCTTAAAAAAACAAATGTAGTATAAATGAAGATTCCTTTTAAAGTTGAGATATAATATTTCACTTTTATTTTATTATTGGCGCCACTTTCAGGAAATAGCTTATTTTTGTTTTTTTACATAAGCATGAGAATCAAAAAAATATTTCTGGTTATTATAGCAGCTTTTTCAGCCTTAATGATCAATGCGCAAACCGCTGATGTTCTTCAGGGTTGTGCACCTTTAGTTGTGCAGTTTACAGCTCCTGCCGGTTCTTCTGCCTGGTTCTGGGATTTCAAAGACGGAGCTACTTCTAATCTTCAAAATCCCGCAAATACTTTTACAACTCCCGGAACTTATGTGGTAGAATTTCATCAGACTTCCACTGGTCCAATCCTGGGAACAGTAACAATCACCGTATATCCAAAGCCCACCCCGGTCTTGTCATCAACTACTCCTGTTCAGGGATGCGCGCCACTGAATGTTACTTTAGCCGTTAATACTGCTTTACCGGCAGGAATCACTTTAATGAATTATAACTGGACATTTGGAGATGGAGGAGGAGGGGCAAATTCACCGGTAAGTCATAATTATAACCTTCCCGGAATTTATAGTGTGTCTGTTGAGTTACTTACCAGCTCTCCTTCATGCAATGTCACTACTATCTTTCCAAATTATGTTTCTGTTTCCGTTCCACCATTAACATCATTCAGTACATCGCCAAATCCTCCTTCATCGTGTACAGCTCCGCTTACAGTCAACTTTACAAATAACACAACATCTTCATTGCCGCTTACTTACAGCTGGAACACCGGCAATGGTAACACTTATACGAGTTTGATTCCTCCCGCGCAGATCTATTCTGCTATCGGGAATTACACTGTTGTGCTTACCGCTACAGATACTAATAATTGTTCATCCTCTGCACAGCAGATCGTTTCTATCGGACAACCATTTGTTAATTTTACAATTCCGGATACGGTATGTATCAATTCTCCGGTTACGAATATTGTTAATCTTTCTTCAGCAGGTGTTTCTTTTTGGAATTTCGGTCCGGGCTCTTCTTTTATGCCTTCTTCTAATTCCAATTCATTTGAGCCGGATGTCATGTTTTCCACTCCGGGAATGCATAATATCAACCTGACTATTATATCCGGTTCTTGTTTTAATGATACAACAATATCTGTTTATGTGGAACAGCCTACTGTTACTTTTACATCTACCCCTGTTTACAGCTGTTATGAACCATTATCGGTGCAGTATAACGGATCTTCACCAAATAATGTAACAGACTGGAGCTGGAGCTTTGGTGATAGTATTCAGAATCCGGTATTTATTCATGATCTAGTGCTTGATTCCAACGATATTGAATTAACTCCTCAAACTATTCCTGCTACACTTACAATTACGACAGCAAGCGGCTGTACCGCAACATTCTCATCTTCCATTCTTATTCATTTGCCATGGGCGAGATTTATTCCTGATTTAACAAAAGGTTGTGCTCCGTTGACTGTCACTTTTAATGATTCCAGTGATTCCAATGAGCCCATTGTAAACTGGTCATATGATTATGATGACGGAACTCCTGTTGCATCATTATCAAGCAATGCTCCGCACACGCATACATTTACTTCTCCGGGTTTATATGATGTACAATTGATCATTACGAATTCATTGGGTTGTAAAGACACATCCTATACAGTGCAAATACAAGTGGGCACGCCTTTAACACTGGATTTTACAGTTGATAAAGTAGATATCTGCCCCGGTGAGTCGGTTAGTTTTACTAATCTTACCCTCGATTCAGCACTTGTTGATGCTTGGCACTATTCTTCCAACGAAGAATTATTATCGCATTGTTTTGGGGAGGATAACCCAACATTTGTATTTGATGATTTTACCGGACCTCAGAGTATAACACTTACTGCAGAATATAACGGATGCTATTCAAGTATCACAAAACCGAATCTGATCAATGTTAAAGGTCCTATAGCAGGTTTCGATTATCTGATCTCATGCGACACTCCTTATGATATTGTTCTTTCAGATACAAGTCAGGATGCAACAAGTGTGATTTGGGATTTCGGAGATGGAACTACATCAACAAGTACGGGAACATTTACTCATACTTATGCAGCTTCGGGAGATTACACAATAGTCCTTACAGCGACCAACAGTTCATCAGGATGTGTTGATTCAAGAGATAGCATTGTAACACACGTGAGAAATATTGTAGCGCAATTTGCTACTGATAGTCTTCTCTGCAGCGGAAGTCCGTACAGTTATGACGCAAGTCCATCAATTGATGTAGGCCCGTCCTGTTACAGAGGTTATACCTGGTTCTTCAGTGATCCGACAATGCGTCCAATAACTTCCTCAATTCCAACAGAGCCTATTTCTTTTTCTACTTCGGGTCCTCAGACAGTCGGACTGGTGGTGATGGATGTGAATGGCTGTAAAGATACTTTAATAAGAAATATTTCAGTTTATAATATTGCTCCTAATTATACGATCAGCGATCAAACAATTTGTTTGCCCGATACACTTTCATTTAATAATTTAACTCTTTCGGACACTACTATTACAGCCTGGAGCTGGAATTTCGGTGATGGAAGCCCTGTTTCATCTGCTGTTAATCCAACTCATATTTATAATTCAGCACCTGGAACAACTATCACCACAACTTTAACTGTAACGAATATTCTTGGCTGCACAAGCAGCTTTAGCAAGAACATTAATGTTTATACTCCTGTGAGTTCAATTTCCAATGTGCCAAATATTTGTCTTGGACAATCAGTTACATTAACTGCTTCGGATTATACTGCTCAAGGATCTAGTCTGGCTTTCAACTGGAACTTCGGAGATGGAAATCTCGGCACAGGAAATAATCTCACACATACTTATGCTACTGCAGGAACCCATACAGTAACATTAACATATAATGAAGTAGCTACCGGCTGTACTGGCTCGACTACTAAGATCATAAACATTCAGGATTATCCAACTGCTAATTTCTTCACTGATGTGGACAGCCTTGCAGCATTATGTAATCCTCAGCAGGTGAATTTTACTAATTCATCAGTAAGCGCAACACCAATAACAAGTGCATGGAACTGGGGAGCAGGTACGGCAACCACTTCAGGGTTATCATTGGTTTTTGCTACAGGAACTCATACTGTCACTTTGATAGTAAGTACAAGTTTTGGATGTAAGGATACTGTGTCGAAAGTTTTGAATGTGGTGGGACCTGATGGCGATTTTACAATGAGTGCAAACAATATATGTAAAGGAGATGCGATCACATTTACTTTAACAGATACGCTTGATGTTGTTAATTACTCCTGGGATTTTGGTGATGGAACTTCAATGGATAACACAAGTCCGGCAACGCATGTTTACAATTTTCTCCCTCCTTCAGGTCAAACGGTAGCAAAATTAACGGTTTACGGGGAGGATAATGTTTGTCCGGTAGTTGTACAGTATCCTGTTTTTATTCATTATGTGAAAGCTGATTTTACCAGGAATGGCGGAAGTTCAGATACAACTTTATGTTTAGGTGAAAGCATTGTTTTTAATAATACTTCATCCCCGCCAAATGGAAATATTTATTCCTGGAATCTTGGTGATGGAACTAATTCTGCTTCTTCGACCACAATAACACATACCTTCCCGGCTGCAGGAACATATAATACATCCTTAATTGCAGTGAACTCAACACTTGGCTGTCGCGACACCACTATTAAATCGGTAGTTGTGGTTGATTTACCTGTAGTGAATGCATTAGGCGATTCTGTTTGTAAATTCGCGACCGCTCAGCTTTCTGTAGAAAATTATAATGCGCAGAATGGCTGGACGTACAGTTGGAGTCCTTCCACAGAATTAAATAATGCTGCAATTTATAATCCCACACTTACAGGAATGAATTCAGGAAATTATACTGTCACCGTAACTGACACGAATAATTGTACTAACAGTGACGTTGCGTATTTATATGTTGTTCCTCCATTAGCAGGATTTACATTTGATACAACTATAGTTGTGGGAGATTCAATTTACTTACCGATCAGTAATGAGAACGGTAGTATATTATTTACATGGACACCGGAAACAGGTTTAAGCTGCCTTCAGTGTTCAAATCCGGGAGTGCGTCCTCTGACTGAAACATCGTATTCGCTTTATGCAGAAGACATCTTCGGCTGTTCAAATGCTACATATGAATTTGATATCCATATTCATCCTGAAACATTTATTGATCTGCCTACAACGTTTACACCTAACGGAGATGGAGTAAATGATATCATTTATGTAAAAGGTTGGGGTATAAAAGAACTTGAAAGTTTTATGATCTATAATCGTTGGGGAGAGCTGGTTTTTGAAACATCTGATATTGAAGTTGGCTGGAATGGCATATATAAAGGAATGCTGCAGAACAATGATGTGTATGTGTATAAGGTAAGAGCAATCAACTGGTCAGATAAAGAGCTTACAAAAGAAGGGCATATTAACCTTATGCGATAAGTGTCAAACAACTATAAATAAAAAGACCTGCTGATGTAGCAGGTCTTTTTTATTTGAAATATATATTTTAATCTTTCAGATTCGCAACATAAAATTCTCTGTTCATACGAGCGATGTTCTCAAGAGAAATTCCTTTCGGGCATTCAACTTCGCAGGCGCCTGTATTTGTACAATTACCAAATCCTTCAGCATCCATTTGTGCAACCATGTTCTTTGCACGTGCAACACGTTCAACTTTACCCTGAGGTAATAATGCAAGCTGAGAGATCTTTGCAGAAACAAACAACATAGCAGATGAATTCTTGCAGGTAGCTACACAAGCTCCGCAACCGATACATGCAGCCGCTTCGAAAGCTTTATCAGCATCAACTTTTGGAATAGGTAAGCTGTTAGCATCCTGTGCGTTTCCGGTGTTCACAGAAATGTATCCGCCTTTCGCGATGATACGGTCAAAGGCTGAACGATCAACTGTAAGATCTTTTATCACAGGAAAAGCTGCAGCTCTCCATGGCTCAACAACGATAGTATCACCATCTTTAAAAGAGCGCATGTGCAATTGACATGTTGTTACTTTGTTCTTTGGTCCGTGCGGACGTCCATTGATAAACATACTGCAGGCTCCACAGATACCTTCACGGCAATCGTGATCAAATGCAACAGGATCTTCACCTTTAACAATAAGCTGTTCGTTAAGAACATCAAACATTTCAAGGAATGACATATCAGGAGAGATATCATTCAGCTGATATGTAACAAGCTGTCCGTTGTTCTTTGAATTTTTCTGACGCCATACTTTCAGCGTTATTTTCATGTTACCGTGACTCATATTTTTATTTTTTTCTCTGTGAAACTCACATTTTTATCTTTGTGTGCTCTGTGTTGAATCTTTTAACACAGAGTTCACTGAGTTTAAAGAGTTACACCGAGGTGTTCTAGTTATTTATAAGATCTTGCTGCGATCTTGATCGCTTCAAATTTCAATTCTTCTTTATGTAATTCGTATGAATAATTCCCTTTGTATTCCCATGCTGCTACATAAGCGTAGTTTGCGTCATCTCGGTTAGCTTCTCCTTCTTCAGTCTGGAATTCCTCACGGAAGTGTCCACCGCATGATTCATTTCTGTTAAGAGCATCCATACACATTAATTCACCAAGCTCAATGAAGTCAGCAACACGGCCGGCTTTTTCAAGTTCAGGATTAAATTCATTTGCTTCACCTGTAACGCGAACATCTTTCCAGAATTCTTCACGCAATGCTTTGATCTCCTGGATTGCTTCTTTTAACCCATTTTCATTACGAGCCATTCCGCATTTATCCCACATGATCTTACCTAAACGCTTATGGAAATGATCAACAGATTTAGTTCCTTTTATTGCGAAGAATTTATCGATCTGAGATTGAACTTCTTTTTCAGCAGCAACAAATGCTTCGTGATCTGTTGGAATTGCTTTCGTTCTGATCTCATTAGCAAGGTATGCCCCGATTGTGTAAGGGATAACGAAATAGCCATCCGCTAATCCCTGCATTAAAGCAGATGCTCCAAGACGGTTAGCACCGTGATCAGAGAAGTTAGCTTCTCCAAGCGCATACATACCAGGTACTGTTGTCATTAAGTTATAATCAACCCAAAGTCCGCCCATTGTATAGTGAACTGCAGGGTAAATTCTCATTGGGATCTCGTATGGATTTTCTCCTGTGATCTGCTCATACATTTCAAACAGGTTACCATACTTTTCTTCCACTACCTGTTTTCCGAATTCTCTTAGCTGATCAGCTGTTGGATTATCAACCCCAAGCTTTTTAGCCTGAGTTCTTCCGTAACGATCGATAGCAGCTTTGTAATCAAGATATACAGCCATTTTTGATGTTCCAACTCCGAAACCTGCATCACAACGTTCTTTTGCTGCACGTGATGCAACATCCCGTGGTACAAGATTTCCGAAAGCCGGATATCTGCGCTCTAAATAATAATCTCTTTCTTCTTCAGGAATTTCGTTTGGTTTTCTGGTATCACCTGCTTTTTTAGGTACCCAGATGCGTCCGTCATTACGTAATGATTCACTCATTAATGTAAGCTTCGACTGGTGATCTCCCGATACAGGGATACATGTCGGGTGGATCTGAGTATAACAAGGATTTCCGAAGAATGCTCCTTTTTTGTGAGCCTTCCATGCAGCTGTCACGTTACTCCCCATTGCGTTCGTAGAAAGATAAAATACGTTTCCGTAACCACCAGTACATAATAGAACAGCATGTCCGAAATGACGCTCCAGCTTTCCGCTGATAAGGTCACGTGCAATGATGCCTCTTGCTTTACCTTCGATGGTTACTACCTCAAGCATTTCATGTCTTGAATACATTTCAACAGCACCTAATCCAACCTGGCGCTGCAATGCGCTGTATGCTCCTAATAATAATTGCTGGCCTGTTTGTCCGGCAGCATAGAATGTACGCTGAACCTGAGTTCCTCCGAATGAACGGTTGCTGAGCATTCCGCCATATTCACGGGCTAAAGGAACACCTTGTGCAACACACTGATCAATAATGTTCGCACTTACTTCTGCAAGACGATGAACGTTTGCTTCACGTGCACGATAATCACCGCCTTTAATAGTGTCATAAAATAAACGATAAGTACTGTCACCATCGTTCTGATAATTTTTTGCTGCATTGATACCACCCTGAGCCGCAATTGAATGTGCTCTTCTCGGAGAATCCTGGAAGCAGAATACTTTTACTTTATAACCCATTTCAGCAAGAGAGGCGGCTGCAGAAGCACCGGCTAAACCGGAACCAACCACAATGATCTCCAGGCTGCGTTTGTTTGCAGGGTTTACCAAAGAAACGGAGGATTTATACTTGCTCCATTTTTGATCTATACTTCCTTCAGGAATCTTTGAATCTAATTTTGACATATGATAGAATTCTTTATTTCGATTAATTAATTATTTGATC